>JAQWKF010000050.1 GCA_029247985.1 Flavobacteriaceae bacterium | reverse complement strand
TTTTGTTTTCATTTTAGGCATAACTACTTCCTTTTATTTTTTCGGATTTATCAACATGATCATCCGTTTTCCTTCTAATTTAGGCAACTGTTCTACTTTGCCATAATCTTCCAAATCTTGTGCTAATCTTAGCAACAGGATGTGGCCTTGTTCTTTAAAAACGATTGAGCGTCCTTTGAAAAAGACAAATGCCTTTAGCTTTGCACCTTCTTCTAAAAACTTGATCGCGTGTTTTTTCTTAAACTCGTAATCATGCTCATCGGTTTGTGGTCCAAACCGAATTTCTTTTAATACCACTTTCGAGGCATTTGCTTTCATTACCTTTTCGCGCTTTTTCTGCTCGTAAAGGAACTTTTTATAATCGATGATCTTACACACCGGTGGAGCTGCATTAGGTGAAATCTCAACCAAATCCAATTCCAATTCGTTTGCCTTCTGCAAGGCCTTTTGTAGCGGGTACACACCCATCTCTACATTGTCGCCAACCAAACGTACTTCTTGCGCCCGTATCTTTTCATTGATTCGGTGCTTATCTTCTTTTATGATCCGAGCAGGTCCTCTGCTTCTTCTTCTACGTATTGCTATAACAAACGCGTTTAATTGACTTAAAATGATTTTATTTCATCTGCAGCTTGACGTCTGATCAAATCTGCAAATGAAGCTAGAGACATACTCCCTAGATCGTTTCCTCCGTGGGCTCTAATCGAGACCGTTTCTTGCGCAGCTTCTTGTTCGCCTATGATTGCCATGTAGGGCACCTTGCTCATTTCAGCTTCGCGGATTTTTTTACCAATGGTCTCACTTCTATCGTCCACGAGAGCGCGAATTTCGTTATTTTCTAAGAATTCTGAAACTTTTTTCGCGTATTTTTCATGCTTTTCACTGACACAGAGCAATTGTACCTGGGTTGGGTTTAGCCATAAGGGGAAGTTACCACCAGTATGTTCGATTAAAATCGCAACAAATCGTTCCATACTACCAAAGGGCGCGCGGTGTATCATTACAGGTCGATGCAGTTCATTGTCGTTCCCTTTGTACGTAAGGTCAAAACGCTCTGGCAGGTTGTAATCTACCTGTATGGTACCCAGCTGCCAGCTTCTTCCTAAAGCATCTTTCACCATAAAGTCGAGCTTGGGTCCGTAGAACGCGGCTTCTCCTGTTTCCACCACATAATCCAATCCTTTTTGGTCAGCTGCTTTAATGATAGCTTGTTCTGCTTTTTCCCAAAGTTTTGTGTCGCCGATATATTTCTCCGGTTTTTCAGGATCACGAACCGATACTTGGGTTTTAAAATCGCTAAAGCCTAATGCATTAAACACATAAAGTACCAGATCAATAACGCCCATAAATTCATCGTTGAGCTGTTCTGGAGTACAAAAAATATGCGCATCGTCTTGTGTAAAACCACGTACGCGCGTGAGCCCGTGAAGCTCGCCACTTTGTTCATAGCGATATACGGTACCAAATTCGGCAAGCCTTATGGGGAGGTCGCGGTAGCTCCAAGGCGAGGCGTTGTAAATTTCGCAGTGGTGTGGGCAATTCATCGGTTTTAGCAAAAACGCTTCGCCTTCTGCTGGTGTATTTATAGGTTGAAAGCTATCGGCGCCATATTTTTCATAGTGTCCCGAAGTCACGTATAATTCTTTTTGCCCAATGTGTGGCGTTACGACTTGTTCATAGCCCGCTTTGGTTTGCGCTTTGCGCAAAAACTGCTCGAGTCTTTCGCGCAGTGCTGCTCCTTTGGGCAGCCAAAGCGGCAGGCCTTGTCCTACTTTCTTTGAAAAGGTAAACAGTCCAAGTTCAGCGCCAAGCTTGCGGTGGTCTCGTTTTTTTGCTTCTTCCAGTAGCTCTAGGTGTTCTGTTAGAAGTTTTTGCTTCGGAAAAGATACGCCATAGATGCGTGTAAGCTGTTTGTTTTTTTCGTCCCCACGCCAGTATGCACCTGCAATATTGGTGAGTTTCACAGCTTTGATGATACCAGTATTGGGAATATGTCCACCGCGGCAGAGATCGGTAAAATCATCGTGATCGCAAAAGGTGATGGTGCCATCATCCAAGCTTTCAATAAGTTCGGTCTTGTATTCGTTTGCTGCCGCTTTGTAAAAGGCGAGGGCTTCAGATTTGGAAGTCGAACGCAAGGCAAAAGCGTGTTTCCCTCTTGCGAGTTCAATCATGCGTTTTTCAATGGCGGGCAAGTCTTTTTCTGAAATGTTGTGTTCACCTGGATCTATATCGTAATAGAAACCACTGTCAATAGCTGGACCTATCGTGAGTTTGATGCCTGGATACATTTGTTCTAGCGCTTGCGCAAGCAGATGCGCGCTTGAGTGCCAAAATGCTTTTTTTCCTTCGTCGTTATTCCAGGTAAACAAGACCAGTTCACCATCTTCGTGGAGTGGGGTAGTTGCTTCTATGGTGGCTCCGTTATAGGATGCGGAGATTACCGCTCGGGCAAGGCCTTCGCTTATGGATTGCGCTACCTCAAAGGGTGTACTGCCGTTAGGCATTTGCTTTATGGCCCCATCGGGCAAACGGATATCTATTGTTGTACTCATGGCGCAGCAAAGATAAGCGGAATGTGGGAGAGGTCAAGCACTTTTTGAGGGATAGTCGTTAATTTGAGCTATTCTTCATTAAACAACCCTTTAACCATCAGACGAATGCCCCAAAAACCGAGCGCAATTGAAGCGGCGCACATGAAAACGGCAACGCCTAAAACGGGGATGTACATAGGGTGTTCTTGATTTTTAAAAGCAGATGTCATCACGGTAGGACCAATAAAAGCCAACACTATAGCATATGCCATAGCACGAAGGCCGCGAAAGAGATTCCTTTTATTCATCTACAGCGGTAAAGATACGACTATCTCGTTCTACCACTCTAAAATATCCCAGCGGATAGTCTTGGCTATTGGTGATATTTTGAATATTACCGCGCAACGTAGACTTGGCCGTTGCAAATGGACTACCACCATCTTGCCCAACATGGGAAATTAATATCTGCATATAGGTATAAAAATCCTTATCAATACCCATCAAGTAAACGGGTGTCGGGGTGTTTTTGGGAAAATACATATCGTAAAAAAACGAAAAACTGATTTGATTGCCATTGTAGAACTCATCTCGTGTCACAAGCAAGTTGTTGTAGCCAAAATCCATAAGGTAATAATTGCCAGGTTCGGGCCTGTCAGTGAGGGTGACTATGGCTTCAACTTGATCGCCCGTTAAGAGCGTATTTTCTCCTTGTACCAAATTTTCAAGGGGTGTTGACAACACCAATGTTTCTGTGGCAGTATACGTGGCGCCATCAACGGTTACGCTGAGTGTAAAAGTGTCGTTTTCGGCGATGTCAACATTGTAAATGTAGTAGTGCCCAGGCGTTTCCTCTTGCGCCATAAAAAGCATGTCGAATTTTTGGAGTGAGATCGTAGCATTTGATACATAGGGTACTTGTTCAGCGTAGTAGTCGGCTGTTCGGGTTATAATTACTTCCAAAGTCCCTGAAGTTTCATCGAGGTTTCGCCACAGCATGGCGTCTATGACAAGTTTGTCTTCTGCGGCTGGCAGCGCCACACGAATGGGGTCTTCACAACCCGCCAATAACAATCCTAATACACAAATTATTTTTTTCATCAGAAGCGTATGTTATAGGTTACAGATGGGATGATGCCAAATATGGATAGCTTATAGGCTTGGTTTTTTCCTGTTTCGGGATCTTCCTTGAAGTTGATGGTAGCGGCATTTCTGCGGTTGTAAATGTTATAGATACCAAACACCCAACTTCCTTTTACTTTTTTGTCTTGTTGTTTTTTTGGGGTTAGGGTTGCAGCAATGTCTATGCGGTGATAGGTGGGCAGTCGCTGGCCGTTACGCTGTCCAAAACTAGGCACTCGGATTCCCATAAATTCATATTGCCCAAGGGGATATGTAATGGGTTGGCCTGTTTGTAAAATGGCATTGGCATCCCATTTCCATTTTTTACTATGGCTATAGCTCAGGTTCAAACTAAAGTCATGGGTTTTATCATAGGCCGATCGGTACCACGCTCCTTGGTTGATGCCAGGTTCGTCCGGTTGTGTGCCAGGTGTTTTTTGCTCGGCACGCGACCAAGTATATCCCGCCATTCCCGTAATTTTTCCTTGTGTCTTTTTAAATAAGAGTTCTAACCCGTAGGCTCTTGCAGTACCGGGGAGTAATATCTGTTCTATCGCTTCATTGGCTACCAGTTCTGCACCGTCTATATAGTCATATCTGTTGTCTGTATGTTTATAGAAGACTTCTGCTTCAAGTGAATTGCCATTTTCTCTTTCGGTCACATATCCCAATGCCCATTGGTCAGATTGCTGAGGCTTGAGGTAACGGCCGCTGGGAGTCCACACGTCTAGCGGAGTTGGCGAGGTGGTATTGGATATCAGGTGTAAATATTGGTTTATACGCTGATAGCTTGCCTTCCATGCACTTCGTTCTTGACGATAGGCAAGGGTGAAGCGTGGCTCTACATTGAAATAGCTTTGCTTACTCTCTGTTTTACTGTAAAAACCTACAGCAGTGCCTTGTTGGTAGATGCCCAAAGTAGCGTTGTAGGTTAGGGGTTGCGCATTGACATACTCCAAGAGACCAGATTGCGCCAAGCGATTGAATTGGTTGATGCGCACGCCATAGTGTAACGCCAGTTTAGGTGAGATATCGTGTTTGGCACTCAAGTATATTGATGCTTCGGCAGCAAACTTATTTTGCAACTGCTCGTTATTAAAGCCAGAAGTGGCGGTTAAGGGCTGTATAGAGCCAGGATTAAAGCTATAATAGGTGGCTTGCAGTCCAGTTTCTAAGGAAATTTTCTCCGATACGTTATAGTTCAAGTCGTATTTGACATTAAAATTCTGAATACCCGAATCCCAGTCAAAGCCAATAAAGTCTAGTGCCAATCCATAGTAGTAATCACTGTAAATTAACGATAGGTTTCCAAATACTTTAGGTGAAAAAATGCGGTTCCAACGCAAATTCACTACCGTATTGCCGTAGGTGTTTTTAAAGGTATTGTCAAAGGCTACCACATCACGTCCAAAGTAGCCTGAAAGCAGCAGTCGGTTTTTTTCATCAATCGGTAGGGTAATTTTGGTATTTAAGTCATAAAAATAGGCGATGTTGGATTGGTTAAATGCTTTTAGAAATAGGTGTGCATAAGTGCCTCTTCCAGCAAGTAAAAAAGAACCTTTTCCAAGCGGTCCTTCGAGCAAACCACGACTTGAAACGGCTCCTATCCCTCCATTAAACCGCAAGCGGTCTTTGGCACCTTCTTTTTGGTCAATGCGCAGCACGGACGAAGTCCTTCCCCCGTAGGCGGCGGGTATTCCTCCTTTATAAAGTTGAATGTCTTTGATGGCATCGGAGTTAAAAACAGAGAAAAATCCAAACAGGTGCGAGGAATTAAATATGGTGGCCTCGTCTAGCAGTATAAGATTTTGGTCTGCACCACCACCACGCACGTTAAAACCCGATGCTCCTTCACCTGCACTGGTTACTCCTGGTAGTAGTTGGATGGTTTTGAGTACGTCAGATTCGCCAAAGACCACGGGCGTTTGTTTTATGGTTTTGACAGAAAGGCGATTGATGCTCATTTCGGGCGAACGCATCCGTATGCGTTCAATATCTTCTGTAACCACAACTTCCTCCAGCACTTCGCTTTGTATGGCAAGGCTAACATCCAATTTCCGATTTTGGTCTAGGTTGATTTGGAAGCGTTTGGTTTCAAATCCTAAATTTTGATAGATAATTTGATAGGTGCCTTTGGGTAATGTTAAGGAGTACACACCATAGTTGTTGCTTACCGTTCCTAGGGATGTTCCTTCTGCATAGATGGTAACACCCAGTAGGGTTTCTTGAGTATCGGCTGCCATTAGGGTACCGCTCAGGGTATAGGATTGTGCGTAGGTCGTTAGTCCAGCACACATCAATAGGGTAGTGATGAAGCGTATCAATTCTTTTTTTTTTCAAAGATACGCAACCAAAATTACGCAGCTAAGGCCTTGTCTAAATTTTCTTTGATAGCAGCAAGAAAATCTTGTGTTGACAAATAGTCTTCACGTGTCATTTCTTCTTTGTGGATAAGCATGGCAAGGTCTTTGGTCATTTGACCACCTTCTACGGTTTGGATACAAACCTCT
>JAQWKF010000036.1 GCA_029247985.1 Flavobacteriaceae bacterium | reverse complement strand
ACGCTCAAGGTGTGGCATCATGACCAAATGACGTCCATCATCGCTGCTGAGCATGGCAGTATTGTGGTCTGATCCATTGGGATTTGACGGATATGAATCATAGGCGTATTTACCTGCGATTGCATAATTGCTTTTGTCTTTAGGGAATATAAACTTGCCTTCTCCATGAGCTGCCCAAATACCTAACCTGCTTCCTTGCAAGCTATTGAGCATGATGGCTGGACTTTCTTCAATGACTACATCCGTAAAAATACACTCAAATTTACCCGAGTCATTGTGATCCATTTTCGGTTTTTCATTTGCTTTAGGGTGCAGCAAGCCCAATTCAATGAAAAGTTGACATCCATTACACACACCCAAACTCAAGGTGTCGGGTCGAGCAAAAAACTGCTCAATGGCTTGTTTTGCTTTTTCATTGTACTTGATGGTTCCCGCCCATCCTTTTGCAGAACCCAGTACATCTGAATTTGAAAAACCGCCAACAGCTACCAGTAGTTGCACATCGCTCAAATCTTCTCTCCCAGAAGTTAAATCTGTCATGTGAACATCCTTGACTTCAAATCCTGCCAAGTGCATCATGTAAGCCATTTCACGCTCAGAGTTACTTCCTTTTTCTCTAAGAACGGCAGCCTTAATTTTACGTGTAGGTTGCGGTTTTATGGCACCTTCAAAATTTTTAGGAAAGTTGAACTTTAGCGGCGTTTTGTCAAAAGAATCAAAACGTTCTTTGGATTTTGTCTCTCCGCTTTGTTTGCGATCAAGAAGATAAGAACTCTTAAACCAGTGTTTTCTGTAGGTTGCTACATCTAAGGTACACGCCAAATCATCTCCTTCAATTTCAAGGCTATTTGTTTTAGTTGGTGTGCCTATTTTGACAATACCAATTCCCTTTTTTTCCAATCGTGCTGCAACTTCGGGTGCTGTTTGCACCAAAATCCCAACCTGCTCGGAAAGTAGGGTTTGTGCTGTGCCTTTTTTGTTTTTCGGTGGCGTAACGGTCATACCTAATCCGTCTGCAGCAAAACACATTTCCAGTAGTGAAGTGATAAGACCTCCAGCACCAATGTCATGTCCAGCAGCGATAGTCCCCTTTGTAATTTCTTTTTGTACTTGGCTATAAACCTTCTTAAAATATTTTGCTTTGGCAACATCAGGTGCCACGATTCCTATGCTTTGTTGTAGTTGAGCAAAAGCAGAGCCTCCTAAAGCCGCTTTGCCATCTGATAGGTCAATAAAATATACCGATCCTCCTTTTGCTTTAAGTTCTGGCGTAACGACTTTGTCTATAGCGTCACAGTGACCAGAGGCAGAAATGATAACAGTACCTGGCGCCAGCACCTCCTCGCTTTGGTATTTTTGTTTCATAGAGAGCGAATCCTTGCCTGTTGGGATGTTAATACCCAATTGTATAGCAAAGTCAGCGCATGCTTGAACGGCTTCATAAAGACGTGCATCCTCTCCAGGGTTGTTACATGCCCACATCCAATTGGCAGAAAGGCTCACATTGCTCAGTCCATTTGCAATGGGCGCCCATATGATGTTGGTCAGTGCTTTTGCAATTGCATTTTTACTACCTAAGCCAGCATCAATAAGGCCAACTAAAGGGGCATGTCCTACAGATGTAGCCATACCATGAACACCTTCAAAATCAAGTGCCATTACACCACAGTTGGCCAAAGGCAATTGGTGTGGTCCTACGCATTGTTGCTGAGCAACACGCCCAGTAACACAGCGGTCCACCTTGTTCGTAAGCCAATCTTTACAAGCCACTGCCTCTAGTTGTAGCAACCATGCCACTTGTTCTTCAAAAGCGTGCGTTGTTGGTACAGCAGCATAATTCGTAGTATGTGTGCTATCTCGCATGATCGTCTTTGGTGTTTTGCCAAAGAAATCCGACAAGTCCAAATCAATTGGTGATAGCTTTGTTGTTTCGTCTTGAATTTGGAATCTGTGATTTTCAGTTACTTCTCCTACTTCAAAAATAGGAGCACGCTCTCTTTCTGCAATTTCTTTGAGCTGTTCCAATCCTTTTGCATCGGTAATCAATCCCATGCGTTCTTGGGACTCATTTCCAATAATTTCTTTTGCTGAAAGTGTCTGATCCCCAACAGGAAGTTTGTCAAGTGCAATTTTCCCGCCAACTTCTTCAATAAGTTCGGATAGACAGTTTAGGTGTCCGCCAGCTCCGTGATCGTGTATAGAAACAATAGGGTTTTCGTCTGCTTCTACTGCTGCTCGAACAGTGTTTGCAACGCGTTTCTGCATTTCGGGATTAGAACGTTGCACGGCATTTAATTCAATACCAGAATCAAAGGCACCTGTATCTGCTGAAGATACTGCAGCTCCTCCCATGCCAATGCGGTAATTATCACCTCCCATGACTACAATCTTGTCGCCCTTTTTGGGTGTTTGTTTAAGGCTTTGTTGCATTTTCCCGTAGCCAATGCCACCTGCAAGCATGATAACCTTATCAAAACCAATGGTTTTGTTGTTTTCGTTGTGTTCAAATGTAAGTAGGGAACCAGCAATGAGGGGTTGCCCAAACTTGTTACCAAAATCAGAGGCGCCGTTTGAAGCTTTTATAAGAATATCTTCTGGGTTTTGATATAACCATGGGCGTGGTGCCAATTGCTCCCAAGGTCTGTTAGGTTCTGTTCGTGGATATGCCGTCATGTACACTGCAGTTCCTGCCATTGGAATTGACCCTTGCCCTCCAGCAAGGCGGTCTCGTATTTCGCCACCCGAACCCGTTGCTGCCCCATTAAAGGGCTCTACGGTAGTGGGGAAGTTGTGCGTTTCTGCTTTGAGCGAAAGCACGGATAGAAAAGGTTTTTTGACGTACTGACTTGGTTCGTTTGCGCGCTGTGGTGCAAACTGGGTTAGGGTAGGGCCTTTCACAAAAGCAACATTGTCTTTGTAGGCAGAGACCAAGTTTTCGTTGTTTTTTTTGGAGGTTTTTTTAATGAGTTCAAAAAGTGATTCCTTTTTGGCTTTGCCGTCAATTATAAATGCTCCATTGAAAATCTTGTGACGACAATGCTCGGAGTTGACCTGGGAAAAACCAAACACTTCTGAATCAGTTAATGGTCGTTTAAGCCGTACTGCCAAGCCCTCTAAATAGGCAACTTCGTCGTCGCTTAACGACAGGCCTTCTTGCTGATTATAAGCAGCAATATCACCAATCTCTTGTATGGCTTCTGGCGCTTTCTTGGTGTCGTATATATGTTGGTCCAACTCCTTAAAACGCTGGTGAATCATGGGATCAAAGACAATGTTGTCTTTTGTCCAAAATTGCTCAATACGGATGATGTCATTCAGCCCCATGTTGTGGCAAATCTCCACCGCATTGGTACTCCAAGGGGTAATCATCGATATACGGGGACCGATGAGTTCTGCTTGGATAAAGGACTTTCGCAGCAAGGGATAGCCGCCAAAAAGCCATTGTAGTTTTTGCTGATCTTCTTCAGCTATTGGAAGTTCTTTCTGAACAACGTAAATGTGTTTATTGGGATCGCCAAAGAAACAAATCATAGATGATGATTAAGACACAAAAATAAGCATAGTAGTAAAGAAGAGCACGAGTTTATTCCCGTAAAAAGTAAACGAAACACGTCAATTTATCAACAACTTAGCTTTTTCGCACCAGTCGAGCCATATAAAAGCCGTCAAAGCCGTTTGCTGCTGGCCATAGGTGTTGCTCTTTTTCTAAGGTATATTCTTTACCT
>JAQWKF010000030.1 GCA_029247985.1 Flavobacteriaceae bacterium | reverse complement strand
ATCATGGAATATACTTCCAAAGATGAGGTTGCGGTATGTAACTTGGCTTCTATTGCACTGCCCATGTTTGTTAAAGATGGGGCTTTTGACCACCAAGAGCTTTTTGACGTGACTGTTCGTGTGACGAAAAACCTAAATAAGGTAATTGATCGAAACTATTATCCTGTTAAAGAGGCAGAAAATTCCAATATGCGTCACCGCCCAGTGGGCTTAGGTGTTCAAGGTCTTGCGGATACGTTTATCAAACTTCGTTTACCCTTTACAAGCGAAGATGCACAAACCTTAAACCAAGAGATTTTTGAAACCATTTACTTTGCTTCGCTAACGGCTTCTAAAGATTTGGCAGAAGTTGAAGGTCCTTATAAAACCTACAAAGGGTCACCGATTTCTAAAGGTGAATTCCAACACAATATGTGGGGCATCAAAGACGATGAGCTAAGTGGTCGTTGGGATTGGGAAGGTTTACGCAAGCAAATCAAAAAGCATGGTGTTCGCAACTCCCTATTGATGGCTCCGATGCCAACAGCATCTACGTCTCAAATTTTAGGAAATAACGAATGCTTTGAGCCGTACACCTCCAATATCTACACAAGACGTGTGTTATCTGGTGAGTTTATTGTGGTGAACAAACACTTGTTGGAAGACTTGGTAAATCTTGGCCTTTGGGATGAGGAAATGAAGCAAGAATTAATGCGTGCAAACGGATCGATTCAACACATAGAAACCATTCCTGCCGAGATTAGAGAGCTTTACAAAACAGTTTGGGAAATGAGCATGAAGGACATCATTGATATGTCTCGTCATCGCGGATATTTCATTGATCAGTCGCAATCGCTTAACTTGTTTATGGAAGGCGCAACCATGTCCAAACTCACTTCAATGCACTTTTATGCATGGAAGTCTGGCTTAAAAACAGGGATGTATTATTTGCGCACGAAGTCGGCTGTTGATGCCATTAAATTTACCGTCAATAAAAAAGCGGAAACGGCAGAAGTACCTGCAGCCTCTACCAAGCCAAAAGCTAAGGCGGCTGTGGCAGTAGAACCCCTTTCTCCATCTGAGCTAAAAGAAATGCTAGCTAAGTCTAAGGAAAGCGAAGACGACGACTGCCTTATGTGTGGGTCCTAATAACCAACCATTCATAAATAAAAAGAGCGCTTCTTATGAAGCGCTCTTTTTTTTTGAGACCGTCTTACTTATTAGCTGGTTTTTCCATGCGCATCGTGGTATTCAACTAATAGATTAGTAGTTGCATTTAACAGGTCTTTAGTTTCCACAAGAACATTAAAGTATAAGGTCGTATTTTTTGGACTAGACTCTTCTTGGCGAGTTCTTTCAACCTGCTTTTGAATTTTTTCTACAACTAGATTATTTATTTCCTGTTTGGTTTCGATAATATGACCAAGTTTGTCAAAGGATCTGTTATCAAATACAGTTTTTATATCTTCAAAAAACGCTTCAAATCTTAGATAGACTTCTTTAAGCTCTTTGTACTGACTGAATTTTAACTTTTTATGATTGTTGTTAACGTGCTTGTAACATACCTTAGTTATGTATTCTAAAGATTGCGACATATCGTGTAAATACCCCAAAATATTGATGTAAAAATTACTCGCATGTATACTGGAATCGTCAAGGTTCTTTATGAAGTAAAAAATATTATCGCGTAATTCATCTACTTCACTTGAAAGCTTTACAATTTGCTTTTTGTTTTTCTTTAAAATAGCAACATCCTCCAAAGCAAGTCCATTAATGGCGCTGGTATAAATATTATTACTTCTTTTAATAACAATCGAAATGTTTTTAGCGCTTTCATGCACCACTCCTTGCACAGAACTGCTCTCAGAACTTTTCAAGCTATCCATGCCAGAGTTTAATTTAATGTTTTTGTGGGCTAGATAATTTCGATAGAGTAATATTACCGTCAGCAAAATTAATATAGGCGTTATTACAGGAGGATTCCAATTGATTAAAAACAGTACAATCCCCGAGGCAATAAATGCTCCAAAAGCAGTTGCAAACCAACCTCCAATTACATTCAACACTCCTGAGACTCTATATACAGCACTTTCTCTTCCCCAGGCCCTATCTGCAAAAGACGTTCCCATAGCAACCATAAAAGTAACATAGGTTGTAGAAAGGGGTAATTTCATGGTAGTGGCAATAGCGATAAGAATACCTGCAACCATAAGGTTGACTGAAGCACGAATCAAATCAAAAGCAGGAGCTTCAATACTTTGATCTTTGGTTATTTTTATTTCTGGGGTTTTAAACCTTTGCTCAATTGTTTCTTTTGCCCCTTTTGGAATAATAACACTAAAATAGTTGGCCAGCTGCGTAGCGCCTCTGACAACAGATCGAGAAATCAAATTAGGTTCAAACTTCTCATGTGTATCTGTTTGACGGGATAAGCCGATTTCGGTTTCTGCAACGGTTTTGGCTTTTTTAGAAAACCAAAGTGTGAGTACCATAATAGCTCCAGCAATAAACAGCAGCAGCGGCTCAGCAGGCACCTTTTTGTCTAAAACCTCCATAGAAAACAATGAGGCATCTACACCTGAAACAGACCACGCTTCATAAGAGTGGTAAGCCGCCATAGGAACCCCTATGAAATTCACCAAATCATTACCAGCAAAAGCCAGCGCTAAACCAAACGTTCCTACAGCAATAACAACCAACAGCACGGTCTTTTTGGTGAGGTATTCAAATAAATATGACAAAACAAGCCACAAAGCAAAACTCCCCAAAATGATAAATATTTCATTTCCCTCAATGGATCCTTTTAGTGTTTTGTAGTAGGGCGTCCCTTTTAATCCTTTTAAAAAGATGAA
>JAQWKF010000012.1 GCA_029247985.1 Flavobacteriaceae bacterium | reverse complement strand
ACGATAATATTATTTACAGTTACGCTGCTTCCATTTGCATCTACAACAGTTACGTTATAATTACCAGCGACAAGGTTTTCAAATCGGTAGTTTAGTGCGGTGGTGTTTGTTGTTTCAACAACTGCTCCCGCGAGATTAAGGGTATAGTCATAAGGTCCTACAGAACCTTGTGTGATATCTATTTGAATGATCCCGGTGCTATCACCAAAGCAGTCTACGTTTTGATGCGCGTTGATATTTTCACTTACTAATAGTTCATCGGGTGCCTCAAGGGTAAAGGATAGTGTTTCCGTACAACCGTTAGCGTCTGTTACGACAACTGTGTAGGTACCAGCAGTGAGTTGGCTAGGGTCTTCAACAGCACCTTGTCCGGTTGGAACAGCCCCTCCATTCGAAGCGCTCCACGAATAGGTATATGCTTGTGTATCAATGCCACCAGCAACAGTGAGATTAATACTACCATCATCAAGTCCAAATGCAGAGATTTCAAACCCGTTGTAGTTTGAGGTAGTACCTGTAAGTACAATATCATTGGGCTGGGTAATGGTGTAGGTTTGTGTTAAATTACAAGAACCTGTACCGTCTGTAATGACGACACTGTATGTTCCAGCACCAATACCAGAAAGGTTACTAGTGTTCTCCATTCCTGTGGGGATATTAGAGCCAGATGGAGATGTCCATTGGTAAGTGTAATATGGATTACCACTTGAATCAATTGATGGAGTACCCCCTGAAACAGAAAGAATTAGTGCTGCATTACTTGAACCAAAGCATGAAACACTAAATCCATTAAAATTGCTAATTGTTTCTGAAGCAGTTATAGGACTACTTGGCTGTGATATTGTTTGTGTAGCACTTGTAAAGTTACAATTGTTTTCATCTGTAACAGTAACGGTAAATGTTCCAGCAGGTAGGTTATTAAATTCTTGGGTGAGTTGAGTGCTTGATATTGAGCTATTGTAACCTGCTGGTATATTTGCCCCCGATATTACATAAGAATAATTTATTCCATCAACAGAACCAGTTCCATCAATAGTTGCTTGGATTGCCCCAAGTGTACCGTCATAACATTCATTATCTTGTGTTACTGCGGCACCACCTGATAGAATACGTGGTTCAATTAAAGAAAAACTTTCTGTAAACGTACAGTTTTTACTATCAGTTACAACTACTTCATACTCACCCGCAACAAGGCCATTTTGATTTTGATTAGTTGAGTTTCCAGCGCTGATATTTCCGCCATTCGAAGCAGTCCATTGGCATGTGAAAGGTGCGGTTCCGCCAACTGGCGTAATATTAATATATCCATCACTATTTCCATTGCAGCTAATATTTATTGTGCTGCCAGTACCTGAATCAAATGTTGAAATATTAGATGAGAGCCCAAGTGAGTTTGGCTGATCAATTGTATGTGTTAGTGGAATAGTACATCCGTTGTCATCTTCAATAGTGTAGTTATAAGTTCCAGCGATTAGTCCTGTAATATTAAAATTACCACCATCTGTGGCCACATTGGTTACTTGAGCTGTAGTATTATTCGTAATAGTGTAGGGTGCCGTTCCACCTGTTATCGTACCGTCAATACTACCACTTGCATCTCCAAAACAGCTAACATCAGTTATTGTTGTAGCAGCAGAAATTTGATTGGGTTGCGTTACGTTAGCAGAAGCTGTGGTGGTACATCCTGCATCATTTGTACTGCTATTCGCATCTCTTATGGTAAACGTATAATTTCCTGCTGCTAATCCATTAAAGCTAAAGCTACCACCTTCAGTTGTTACATTAACTGTTGTTCCTGAAATATCATTAGTGATGGTATAGGGTGCCGTTCCACCAGAAATAGTTCCGTTGATAACTCCGTTTGTATCTCCAAAGCAACTAAGTACAAAACCACTAATAGTATGTGTTATGGCTTGTGGTTCAGTTATGGTTACGTCTATTTTCGATAAATCAGAGGTGCAATTATTCGTATCAGTTACTGTTACGGTATAATCGTCAGCGCTTAATCCAAAAAAGGTATATAGGTCACCAGTAACTGAAGTAGGTGAAATTATAGCTCCATTGATTGAAAATGTGTAATTAGGCGTTCCACCGTTTACTTCAACAGTGATGCTACCGTCATTTCCAGCATTACAAGACACATCTGAAGAAGAACTTGAGGCTAAGGTCAATTGCGTTGGCTGATCAATTGTATATGTGTTAATGTATTGACAACCATTATCGTCAGTAACTGTAATTTGATAATCTCCTTGAACTAAACCTGTCAATGTACCCGTGCTTCCTTGCCCTGCAGGCATGGCACCCCCATTAGAAGCGGCCCAAGCAAAATTATATGGAGGTGTACCGCCAGTAGGCGTTATTTGTATGCTTCCATCATCTCCCTCAAAACAGCTTATATTATTTACAACGGCATCATTATCAAGAATGACCAATTCATCGGGCGCTTCTATAACGACCTCATAGTTAACGATGCATGAAGTGGTCCTTGTAGGGTCAAAGCCAAAATTGCCTAAGAAAATATTATTGAGTGGTTCTTCAAAAAACGTTAATTGGTAGGTGCCTGCTGCCAAGTTGGGCAAGTTTATGTTCTGACCGTCACCAATATCATAATAGACTCCGTTTGATGTATTCAGTGATGGGAAACCACTTAATGCAACATCGCTACTTGTGGTGCTGTTCGTTAGCTTAAATTTATAATTAGCACCCCAACCACCACTAACTGAAAATGAAATACTACCTGTATCGCTATAACACAAAGGGTCTACTTTGGATGTGGTTACAGTAATGTCAACAGGCGCATCAATTGTAACTTCTTTAGTTCCAGTACAACCAAAAAGATCTTCCCATTCAAAGTTATATGTTCCAGCGCTGAGGTTTTCAAATAAAATAAACGTTTCGCCCTGTGCTGTCTCACCAGGGTTAGGAGGGTTTGTACTGCTTACGAGGTTACCATTACTATCTGAAAGTGTATATGAATAAGGGCTAGTCCCGTTGTCAAAATACAATAGCACTGCTCCAGAATTTGGATCGTCGTCGCAAATAAGTCCAGAAAACAAATCTCTTGCTATAAGGTCAAAAGAATTATTTAAGACATATTCGCCAGATATTACTTCCCCTGTAGCTGAGTTCGTAACCAAAACTCTATACTCACCTGGCGCAATGTTATTAATTGTTCGAAATGTTTGCCCGTTCAGAAGTATAAAGTTTCCAGTTCCGTCATTTCTATACCATTGATACGTGGCATTTTCTACGTTTACGGAAATTTCTATGTATGCCATACACGCATTTACTACTACTTGGGTAATGGTAAAGTCGTCACTTTGTGCATGAACATGCTGAGGCGTAGCGATTGCCAACAGGAATATAACCCCTAGTAAAGAACAAAACTTTCTAAATGTTATCATAGTTTTTTTGGGGTGATTTAATGAATATACAACTTAAAGAAATCAAAAATGTAATCATAAACTTAACTAAATTTTTACCCGTGATTTTAATATTCTTATCAAGATTCAATCCATAAAGTTAAACTTATAATTATTTAATAGTAATTCAAATAAATTATTTTTCTCAATATACTTAATAATTTGACCTTTACAAAAGCATATTAAGCTATACCCCTATATAACGTAATCATTTGAATGTTATTTTTTTAAACGATTTAATAAATAACTTTTGTATTGAAAAATGAACTCCTTGCGTTTAAGCCCTTTCCATGTTTTATTTTCGGCATTAACTATGAACGCACAAAGTTTTGTCGATGCTTAAGTGGGCCGTGTTATTGACTACACCTGTGATACTTATCGTGTTAGTCAAAACCCCATCTTCAGCGTCCTCGGCTGTAGCACCAAGCTCATTGTAAGCAGTGCCAAACTCTAATACATAAGGATTAGAACCGTTAAGTTTTATCGAATGGTTAGTTACAACAGGAACAGATGAAAATCCCCCAAGTATTACAGAGGAAAGGATAAATAGTAAAGAAAGTTTACGCAATTTAAACAAATAAATGAGTCTAATAAACCTTTAATTAATATATTCAAATTTAAGCATATTTATTTTGTCATGTGTATTTAGCATCTTACTTTTTGAAATATGTTATTCGTTGAGCCTTCACTTTGGTATAAGCAATTTCATAGATGTAGGTGTCAAAACATTGAACTAAAGTGGCGCAAAATCATTTTTTCATAATGGTAAAAACAAAACTTGTAAATAGCTGCTGGTAAATTATTCAAATTAAACCTTGGTGCCATTACAAACGTAAATATTAAAAGTTATACTGCTTTTTTATAAAAAAAAACATATGAAGTTGTTTAAAGTTCTTGTACTTGTAGCACTAGCATCAATAATCACAGGTTCTAAACCTTACAAACCAACAGAAAAGGTCAACGTACTGTTTATAGTTGCTGATGATTTGAATTGTGCCCTTGGTGCTTATGGTGACCCGTTAGCCAAAACACCAAATATAGACCGGCTCGCCAAAGAGGGCTTGCTCTTTACAGAAGCCCATGTGCAATATCCACTTTGTGGCCCATCAAGGGTTTCTTTTATGACGAGCTTGTATCCTGATCAAACAAAATCCAAAGATCTCCGATTGTTTGTGAGACAAACTATTCCAGACGTTGTTACATTGGGGCAAAAACTTAGATTAGAAAACTATCATTCTGTACGGGTAGGTAAAATTTATCATTACCATAATCCGAGGGATATTGGAACAGCTGGTCACGATGATTCTTTTACTTGGGATCGTACCGTAAATCCCTACGGGCGTGATAAAAAAGAGGAGTATAAACTTGAGGGCTTGAAGGAGGTCTTGAATGGAGGTGTCTTGAGTTGGTTTGAAGCGGATGGCACTGATGAAGAACAGACCGACGGTCTAGGTGCGACAGCAACCATGGCCTTTCTAGATGAGTTTGCCGCAAGTGGTGAAAATTTCTTTTTGGCATTTGGGCTTTATAGACCACATGTTCCTTTTGTTGCACCAAAAGCGTATTTTGACATGTATGATATTAACGACTTTTCTGTGCCTGAAAGTAATGAAGCTTATTTGCAGAGCCTTCCCAAACCTGCTGCCAAATCCATCCGTGCAAAAAAAGAACAGCTTGATTTAGATCCAGAACTGGCAAAAAAAATAAAACATGCCTACTATGCCACTACCAGTTTTGTCGATGCTCAAGTGGGCCGTGTTTTAGACAAACTAAAAGAAACAGGTCTTGACAAAAACACCATCGTTGTATTTACTTCAGACCACGGCTATCATCTCGGCGAGCATGGGCATTGGCAAAAGCAAACGCTTTTCAATGATGCCACTAGGGTACCTTTAATTTTTGCTGGCCCTGGAATAAAAAGCAATAAGGGGAATGTTAATGCCCCTGTTGAACTTGTTGATATATACCCTACAATTATGGATATGCTGCAAATGAAGACCCCTCAATTTGTACAAGGAAAAAGCCTAATGCCTTACTTTGATGGTGCTAGAGATCCAGTTAGAAAAAACGCATTGACCGAATTACGGGTTAATTCCCCTTCAGGTTGGAGCAAAGGCTATTCCATTAAAACAAAGCGCTATCGCCTTACGCAATGGCAGCATGAAGAAAGTATGCACTATGAGCTATACGACCATAAGTTTGATGCAGCAGAACTCAATAACATAGCAACCAAGGCAGCATATGCCTTGGTTCTAGACTCTTTGAGGTTTGTAATACAAGAACGAATTGCAGCAGCCAAAAAAATACCCAAAGGCCTTGGAAGGCAAATTGATTTTGTTAAACCCTGGCGTGAACCTAGGCGTATACTCCCTAGACCCAAATAAAATGAGTTAAATTATCATGAGTCCAATGGAACGCTCACTGGAATTGAGAATATTAGCCCTCCCGTAAGACTGTTTTTTTATCCCTATGTTCAGTCATCAATTAATCTTCGAAAAGGAATAAGGCCTGCATCTTCTTATACAGCGGGTATGGAT
>JAQWKF010000120.1 GCA_029247985.1 Flavobacteriaceae bacterium | reverse complement strand
TTTTTTTGCAGCACCCGCTGATTTGATGGCGTCTGTTATAAGCCCATCTTTAATATTTCCAGGGGAAGGATTAGCATAAAATCCAGCTCCTAATGCCGTTGCTTTGGTGTTGTATGCTTTCATTATTTGTGCAAATTTTTGTGCTTTATCTACGTCTACACATCGGTTTATAAGCTCTTGTTCAACTCCGTTGAGCTCGGGAAATTCAGAAAGGATGGCAGCACCACCGAGGCCAACAACCAAATCAGAAACATAACCCAAAGTTGGATTGGCAGAAATTCCAGAAAAGCCATCCGAACCGCCACATTCTAAGCCAATGCTAAGCTTACTCAGCGGAGCTGGTTCTCTTGATATTTTGTTAGCTTCAATAAGCCCAACAAATGTTTTTTTGACAGCCTCGGATATAAATGCTGTCTCTGAACTACTTTGTTGTTGCTCTAAAAAATACACGGGCTTTTTTGAGTCTGGGGCAATACGTTTCAATGCACGTTCAAGAATATCCATTTGCGCATGTTGGCAACCCAAGCTCAAAATAGTTGCACCTGCTACATTAGGATTATTAATATATCCTGCAAGTAAATTACAAAGCGTTACGGCATCAGAAGTTGAGCCTCCGCAACCACCGTCATGTGTTAAAAAGTGTATGCCGTTAACATTGGGAAACAGTGGGTTCTTTTGTTTGTTCTGCTTGTTGGCAGTCAGGTCTGCACGCATCAACTCTTGCTCAGAGGCACCCGACTTGTATTTATCAATCAGAACGGACATATCAAAACTTTGCTTGCTTGGGTTCTCATAACCTAGTCCTTTGCGTATGGTATTTTGAAGTGTCTCTATGTTTCTATTTTGGCAAAACACCAACGGAATAACAAGCCAGTTATTTTCTGTTCCAACACGACCATCATCACGATGATAGCCTAAAAAAGTTTGTGTTGAAAAATGCGCCGATTTGGGTGCAGTCCAGTTTTTATTAATATTATTTTGTGGAACCGTATAGCTTTCGGTTTCATGAACAATATTCTGGGTTGTTATGACTTCCCCCTTGATAATTTTATTTTTCGCCTTGCCAACCACCACGCCGTACATATAAATTTCTTCGCCAACAGCAAAGTTGCGCATAGCAAACTTATGTTTCGCTTTTACATCAGACACAAGTGCAAAAGAAACTCCGTCCAACTCAACAATATCCCCTTCAGATAAATTTGTTAATGCGACTATTATATTATCTGTAGAGTGAATTCTTAATATTTTACTTGGAAACATTATTTTTTATTGCAAACTCAATATAACAAACTATTTAATATCATTTAATTTGAAAAACATATGCATCTTAAAAAAGAACATTTAAAGTATTTTTTAGGATAATCTTTTTTGGTTCGTTAAATAAAACCTGTTTTTAATTAAATTCAATTATTTACTCAAAAAGTTAGATCTACTAAAAGTTTGGTTTACAGACTAACCTACATCCCATGAAGTGGCTGTTTTTTTCTACCCAAAATTTCCGTCAAAAATTAAATAGATTTCTTTTGTAAAGCTCGAACTCCCGTAAGTTTGGGTCACGAATAAACCGCGCAATAAGAAAAAACGCCAAGCTTGCTTGAGCGTTTTTTTGTTGGTGCTATTTTCAAAGCGGACCTTTGTCAGGACAATATACAGAGCAAAATGTCAACCTCCACTTTTTCAAGAAATGCTTAAGAAGCCTTTTAAGTAAATTTTCGGATTTCGATCTGGTAGCTTTTCTGTTATTCGTCAGGTGTTATTTTGATACCGAAACCACCAGCTGGAACGGTAAGTAATTTTAAAACAGTCTGAGAAGTAACCTTTTTTGATTCAATAACATAGGCTTGAGGATTGGTTTTATAATCGGAATTTTTGTGATCCCGATAGATGGTAGCTATATATTTTTTGTCTTTATCTAAAAAAGACAAATATATAGCGGCTTCTCGTTTATTATAGCCATTACTATTTCCAACAAACCAATCCTCACGGTCTTTGGCTTTTCGTGCAATGGTGACAAATTCGCCTGGTTCTGCCTCCAAATAAACAGATCTATCCCAATCAATTGCTACGTCTTTTATAAATTGGAAGGCGTCGCTAAATCGTTCATAATTTTCAGGCAGGTCGGCAGCCATTTGCAGCGGCGAATACATAATTACATAAAGTCCCAATTGATTAGCTAACGTGGTATTTACACGTGAATTGTTGTTTGGGTTAAGTTTGCTAATGTCCATTTCAAATACACCAGGAGTATAATCCATCGGACCACCAATTAGACGCGTAAAGGGGAGTATGGTGGTGTGATTGGGTTTGGATCCACCAAAGGCTTGAAACTCAGTTCCACGAGCAGATTCGTTTGCTACGAGATTTGGATAGGTTCGAGCAACTCCTGTTGGTCGAACTGCTTCATGTGCATTTATCATGATTTGATAATCAGCTGCTTTCTCGATGGCATAGTTGTAATGGTTAACAATAAATTGACTGTAGTGGTGTTCCCCTCTTGGGATAATATCACCAACATAACCACTCTTTACAGCGTTGTAGCCATTGTCTTTCATAAACTGATAGGCCTTATCCATATGTCGCTCATAGTTGCGAACTGAAGATGACGTTTCATGATGCATGATAAGCTCAACGCCTTTTGTTTTGGCGTAGGCGTTTAACATTTTGACATCAAAGTCAGGATAAGGAGTTACAAAGTCAAAAACATAGTCTTTGGAATGGCCGAACCAATCCTCCCATCCCTCATTCCAACCTTCGACTAATATGCCGTCAAAGCCATGGGTTGCTGCAAAATCAATATAACGCTTTACATTGGCATTGTTTGCACCATGGGTGGCATTGGGGATTGCTTCGCTATAATCTACTTGACCTAATTTTATGGCGGCAAAGTCATCGGTGTAACTCCATGAGCTTTTACCGGTAATCATTTCCCACCAAACACCAATATATTTCATGGGTTTTATCCATGACGTATCCTCAATGGCACAAGGTTCATTTAAATTATAAGTCATTCTGGAGGCCAAAATATCACGCGCATCATCACTAACCATAACGGTTCTCCATGGGGTGTTGTGTGGAACAATCATGTAGGCCATATTGCCTACCGCATCTGGAGTTAGCCAAGATTCAAAAGTATAGGTATCAGGGGTTAAGTTTAGATGCATCGCCGGATAATCCAATAAAGCGGCCTCATGAATATTTATATAAAGCCCTTCATCCGTTTTTAGCATCAAAGCTGTTTGTACTCCTGTTATTGAAAACTGTTCTTGTGAAGCATTACCGGTAAGCGCAACATCAAATAAAGACTCAATTTTAGATATTCTAGATGTGGTGTAATCATACTCTTGAGTGTCGTAGTCTCCAGGAATCCAATGTGCCGTGTGGTCGCCAGTTAGCGTAAAACTTGTACGTTCCTGTTGAATAATAAAGTGCCCTAAGTCTGCTTGTTGGGGAAACTCATATCTGAAGCCAACACCCTCATTAAAAACACGAAAACGAATATTCATTCTCCTGCTTGTTTTCTTTTGTTGCAGGATTACGAGCATTTCGTTGTAATGATTTCGTATTTCACGTTCCTCACCCCAAACGGTGTTCCAAACCTCGTCCTTGGTATCATATATAACATCTAGCACCTTAAAGTTCTCCATCAAGTCATCATCCTTGACAAGTTCAAATCCCATACTGCTTTCCAAGATAACTGGCTTTTGCTTGTACTGAATTTGGTATGTTGGAACGCCTTTTTTGTTTACAGCAAATGCAACATTTATTTGTTTGTTTGGCGAAAGGCAATACTGCCCTAACGCAGGTTGTATCATAAGTGCAATACCGAAAATAAGTTGAAATAAACGCATGGGTGCTATTGTTTTTTTATTATTTATTTTTTGACAAGCCTGTAGGCCCAAGGCCCCAAGTTTAAGCTGTTTATTTGGACTTCTTCATCTGTAAAAACATCTCTATAGGTGCCGTTGTCTGCAAGAGAGATTTGTTGTGGTACATTGGATAAGTTACCGACAAAAATAAGGGTATCATCCCCTTTATTTCTCGACAAAGCAATTACATCAGTATTTTCATTTTCAAGAAAGTTAATGTCTGCTGCACCCTTACCAACATCCAAAGCATCTGAGGTCTTTTTTAGTGTGTTTAGCTTTGTAAAGAGCGCCATATAAGATGAAGCCTTTTTGGGTATAAAATCCTTTTCAAAAAACGCAAGACGCTTGTCTAAACCATATTCCTGACCTGAATAAATGAGGGGCGTTCCAGGCATGATATAGGTCAATACCGACATGATTTCTGCTGCATCTCCCAATCGCTCAAAAACAGTTCCATTCCATGAGTTTTCGTCGTGGTTGGTCGTAAATGACATCACGGAATGTTCTGGGCTATATTTTTGTTGAACGCTTAAAAGGTGCTTTTCCAAGTCCGAAGCCTTTCGTTCTCCCTTAGCTATTTGATTTAAGACAGCATGTCCAGGCCAATCATATGATAACTCAAAGAGTTCGATTAGTGGATAGCCGCCTTTATGGTTTCCGTCTGACTCGGCGAGCATCACTACGGGCTTGATACTATTAAGCCTTGCGATTGCTTTTTTCCAAAAAGGAATGGAAATATTGTATGCAGCATCACAACGATACCCATCGATGCCTACTTCTGCTACCCAATAGGCCATATCGTTTTCCAGTGCTTGCAACATATCCTTATTTTCAAAGTTCAGTCCTGCAACATCTGTCCAGTCTGGGTTTGGGGGTATAATATTGCCTAGGTCATCTTTTAGGTACCACTCTGGATGTGTAGAAATCCATGAATGATCCCAAGCCGTATGACCTGCGACTAAATCAATCATGACTAGCATATCTAGATCATGTGCCGCATCTACCAAAGATTTAAAGTCATCGAGTGTGCCAAATTCTGGATTTACTCCTCTGTAATCGCTTATAGAGTAATAGCTTCCTAACTCACCTTTTCGCTTTAATTTTCCAATGGGATGTATAGGCATAAACCAAAGAATGTCAACGCCCAATTCTTTGAGCTTGGGTAAATGTGTGGCAAATGCTTTAAAGGTGCCTTCTTTTGTGTACTGCCGCACATTGACTTCATAAATAACCGCTTTTGATAAAAATGCATCAGAAACGACAACTTGATGTTGGCTTTCGCCAGAGTTGTTGTGGCAAGAAACCAGAAGTACAGAGCTAAGAATTATGGTATATAAGATTCGCATTACATTGAGGTTTTAAATGAAATTATTCTACTACTTTTTGGAGGTATTTTTAATGATTTAGATAGGTGGACAAGAGCTCCACTAAATACATCGTTTGCTTTTGTAGTGGAGCCTATACGCTGTTTAAAACGACTAAGATCTAAGGTTTGGGCTTCGTCGTTTGCGTTGAGAATCACCATAATCGACTTGGTGTCTGTATACCTAAAATACACATAAACTTCGTTTTGAGGGGCATAGTGCATGGTCTTACCGTAATGAATAACCGGCTCTGATTTTCGCCAATTAAAAAGTTGCGCTGTAAAATCGAAGTATTTGTTTTCGGTAGCTGTTCTTCCCATTCGTGTAAATGCACTTCGTAAATCATCAGGCCATCCTCCTGGAAAATCTTTACGTAGATCTGCATCCCCTTTTTCTTTGGAACCCTTAATAGAAATTTCTGTGCCATAATAGGTTTGTGGCACACCACGGACAGTCGCCAAAAGAGTAGTCATAAGCTTGTAATTTTCAAAATCAACTAGCTCATTGATTCGAGTAGTATCGTGATTTTCTAAAAAAACCATCAAATCATTGGGGTTTGCATAAACGAAATCATTTTGAAAAACCTTATAAATTTTGTTCATTTTCTGATCCCACCATGGTGTTTCTTCTGTAAACACTTCTTGTACAGCAGCAAACAAAGCGAAGTCTTTCACATGGGTTACTTGAGAGTTAAATCCGCTCATCGCAGCAATTGGACTGTCTTTTTGCCAATAAGACAAGTGGATGGGGTTTATCACCCAGCTTTC
>JAQWKF010000114.1 GCA_029247985.1 Flavobacteriaceae bacterium | reverse complement strand
ATAGAGCCTTTTGGAGCCTACTTGTTTGATTTGTTAAAGTCTAACGACCCACAGGAAGAATATGGCAATAGAAACTTTTACAACGATAACCAAAAGAAGTATGTATTTAAGGAGATGTACGACATCACAAAAGCAGATGCGGCAGACTATCAAAGATATAATAAATTTGAGCTAAAAGGCCGCTATAAATCAACGGGTGGCGGACAAGGAATAGCTCTTGGTGCGTTTAATGTGCCACGCGGTTCTGTTCGTGTTACTGCAGGCGGTAGACTACTCCAAGAGGGCTTAGATTATACCGTAAATTATCAGTTGGGACGCGTAACCATACTCAACGAGGGTATTAAAAACTCAAACATACCCATTCAAGTTTCTACGGAAAGTAACACCCTTTTTGGTCAACAGAATAAGCGCTTTATGGGCTTTACCGCTGAACATAAAGTGAATGATGACCTCTTGATAGGAGGAACCTATATGCGCCTTAGCGAAAGACCACTGACCCAAAAAGCCAATTATGGCACAGAACCAGTAAACAATACCATGTTGGGATTGAGCGGAAATTTCTCAAAAGAAATTCCTTTCCTCACGAGAATGGTAAATAAACTTCCCAATATTGATACCCGAGTTGCATCAAACCTTTCCATTAAGGCAGAGGCAGCTTATTTGAAAGTGGGACAACCAAGAGGCACCCAGCTTGACAATGCTGCCATCTCTTATATAGACGATTTTGAGGGAACGCAGACCAATCTTGATATACGAGACACCTACTCTTGGTTTCTCTCCAGTGTGCCCGCACCTTCGCAACAAATACCTATTGCTGGGTCAAGTGTAAATGTAGACGATATAAGCGCTGGTTATCAGCGCGCTAAACTTTCATGGTACAATATCGATCCTTTGTTTTATTCCAATAGAAGACCAAGCGGTATTTCAGACGATGATCTCTCTACCAATGCGGCGAGACGTATTTTTATAGAAGAAATTTTCCCTCAACAAGACATTGTACAGGGGCAGTCATTGGTTCAGTATACCTTTGACTTGGCCTATTACCCACAAGAGCGCGGACCCTATAACAACGCCCCTTCTTTTGGGTCAGCTCCTGAAGACAACTGGGCTGGAATTACACGTGCTATGTCTACTACCGACTTTGCCCAATCCAATGTGGAGTATATCGAATTTTGGCTGTTAGATACTTTTTCAGACCAAACGTCGGCATCCGATGATTTGGGCGAATTGGTATTTCATTTAGGTAATATTTCTGAAGACGTGTTAAAGGATGGCCGTAAGATTTATGAAAACGGACTTCCAGCAGCAGGGCAAAACACAGCTACCTACAATACGGCTTGGGGGATAACACCAGCCACACAATCGCTTGTATATGCTTTTGACGCAGACGGACAAAACCGTAACTTACAAGACGTAGGTTTAGACGGACTCAGCGATAATGAAGAACGCATCATTTATACGAATGGACCTGCGGATGACCCAGCAGGCGATAACTACCGCTATTTTGGTCAAGGCAGTGGTTCTGTTTTAGATCGCTATAAACATTACAACGGTACCCAAGGCAACTCCCCAATTGAAGTTACAGAACAGTTTAGGGGCTCATACACCACCCCTGATGCCGAGGATTTAAATCAGGATAATACCATGAATACCATTGACAGGTATTTTCAATATCGTATCCCTATTCAAAAAAATATGCAGGTAGGGAGTCACCCATTCTTGGTCGATGTACGTGAAAAAGATAATATCCAATTACCAAATGGGCAGGTTACTTCTTCACGCTGGCTACAATTCCGTGTTCCAGTAGTTCCAGAGTATTACGACGCTCCCCAAAAGAGAAACTATTTTGAACCCATAAATGACATGAATGACCTCAGGTCAATTCGCTTTATGCGGATGATGCTAACGGGTTTTAGTCAGCCCACGGTTTTCCGTTTCGGCACATTGGATATTGTACGTGCCGATTGGACACGTGCGCCCATACCACTTAATACCAAACAAATACCCCACCCGAACACCCAGCTTGAAGTGAGTGCAGTCAATGTATTGGAGAACGAAACAAGAACACCCATACGTTACAAATTACCGCCAGGAATAGTGCGTGAGACTTTGAATAGTTATAATAATTTGATTCGTGAAAACGAACAATCGCTTTCTTTAAGGGTAAGAGATTTAGCTCCAGAAGACGCACAAGGGGTATACAAGCACATCGATTTGGATATGCGCCAATACAAGCGTTTGCGTATGTTCCTGCATGCTGAATCGCTGCCCGACGAAAATCCATTACCAGGCGAGGGAGCCAATGACGATATGGACGAACGCATAGTAGGCTTTATTCGTATGGGAACTGATATGGATGAAAACTATTATCAAATAGAAATTCCGCTTAAGCCAACGACTTATACCCGTGGGGTGTCAAATAATTTAACGGCTGAAGAAGTGTGGCAAGTGGCATCTAACGAAATAGATATCCCTGTAGAATGGCTTACAAAGATTAAGGCCAAATCCATAGCAAGTCGAGAAATCGTAGGCGCTACTTATTTTGATGAGAATCTCGAACGCATTAATGAATTTACACCAAACTCTAGCTTGCCGGGCGATAAAAAATACAAATTATCCATTCGAGGTAATCCAACGCTTGGTGCCATAAGAACCTTGGTGGTGGGCGTCAAAAACCCAAGTACTACTGTGGGGAGCAACCTTGACGGAGAAGTGTGGTTTAACGAACTTCGCCTGTCAGAAATTGACTCAAGCGGTGGTTGGGCTGCTGTTGGTACAGTTGATGCTAACTTAGCAGACTTTGCAAACGTTACCTTGAACGGCGCTATTTCTACTGTAGGCTTTGGTGCTATCGATCAGTCGCCAAATATGCGAAGTCAAGACGACACCCGTTCTTATGGAATAGCCACAAGCATCAATGCAGGGATGTTATTTCCCAAAAAATGGGGATTAGTACTGCCCCTTAGCTATAGCTATAATCAAGAGGTAATTACGCCAAAATACGATCCTTTTTACAGGGATATTGAATTAGAAGACAGATTGGACACTGCTAAAAGCCAAGACGAACGTGATGCCATACGTGATCAAGCCATTAGTGTTGCCAAACTCAAAAGCATTAATTTGATAGGAGTGCGGAAGCAGCGCGGTGCAGATGCTAAGCAAAACTTTTTTGACATTGAAAATTTAGACTTCTCCTATTCATATAACGAAGAAAGGAGAAATGATTTTGAAATTGAAGACTTTGCTTTTCAAAATGTACGTTTGGGTGCCGGATATAATTATTCGTTTAAGCCATTATCAATAAAACCGCTCGGTAAAGTACAGGCCATATCCAATAAGAAATATTTGCGATGGCTGTCTGAAATTAATTTGAATTTGATGCCCAGTACGGTTTCACTTGCAGCAAACATTAACAGAACGTTTCAAAGCCAGCGTTTTCGCCAGGTCTTTTTGGAGGGCATGGATGCTTCAAGCCAGTTGCCCTTGCCCGACCTACAACAACGCAACTACCTGTTTGATTGGATGTTTACCGTCAACCATAATCTGACCAATTCATTCCGTCTGGATTTTTCTGCATCTAGCCGAAATATCGTTCGTAACTATTTGAAGAATGGTACTGCGGGCAGCACACAGATAGACACCTCATTGGATATCTGGGATGGTATTTGGGACACGGGGCAAATGGATCGTTTTGACCAGTCTATTGGCGCTACCTATCAGTTGCCATTTAAATATATTCCACTATTGACTTTCTTAGATGGGACCTATTCCTATACAGGTAATTTTAATTGGCAGCGAGGTTCCTCTGCATTGGCCAATGTGGTTGACGAAAACAATAATATCCTTGGTATTGTACATACGCTGCAGAATGCCAATACCATTCAATGGAACGGAAGCGCCAACATGCAGGCCCTATACAACAGTCTGGGCTTGCGTAAAAACACCAAAAAAAGCGATAAAAAGAAAGTGGGAGTTAAGGTTAAGAACGCTTTAATAGGGGTAGTTACTGCATTGAGAAGGGTCCAGTTTTCGTACAGTGAAAACAACGGAACGGTGTTGCCCGGCTATACACAAAACATAGGCTTTTTAGGCACGGCTAATCCCGGTTTAGCCTTTGCCATGGGCCGTCAGGAAGACATTCGTTTTGAAGCAGCTAAAAGAGGATGGCTCACGGAATTTCCAAATTTCAATCAAGCTTACACAACTGTACACAACAACGAAATATCCTACAGTTCTGAAATTGGATTGTTGCAAGGACTCCAACTTGATCTGACGGGTAACCGCAGTTATTCAGAAAACAATTCAGAAAACTTTAATGTTGTCAATGGCGTTTACAACGCATTATCGCCACGCTTGTTTGGTAATTTTGAAATTTCAACCATCATGTTGCGCACTTCATTTAGCGGTGATGGACTGGCGTCGACAGCATTTGAAGATCTAAAAACAAACCGATTGATTATTGCAGAGCGATTGGGTGCTGCACGAGGCATTCCAGCTGGAAATGTTGATGCAGATGGCTTCCCAACCGGCTATGGAAAAACAAATCAAGCAGTGCTTATCCCTGCCTTTTTAGCTGCCTATACCGGAGCGGATCCCAATTCGGTTAGCATGGGGGCAAAACGCAGCTTCCCGCTACCCAACTGGAATATGCAGTATACTGGATTTATGCGTTTGAAATCATTTAAAAAACGATTTAATCGATTTGCCATTTCGCACGGTTACCGCGCCAGCCATACACTCAATGCCTTTGCCACCAACCTCGATTATCAAGCAAACGGCACCGATCAGTCCGGAAATTTTATGAATAAAATTTTGTATACCAACGTAAATCTTGTCGAGCAATTTAATCCATTACTCAAAATTGATTTCGAACTCAAGAATAGCCTTCAGGTATCTGCAGAAGTACGTAAAGACCGCGCTTTGTCCCTATCTCTTGACAACAACTTACTCACCGAAACTTCTGGTGACGAATGGATTGTTGGTATGGGCTACCGCATTAAGAATGTAAAGTTTAAGACCAATATTGGCGGCAAATCGACCAAGCTCAAAGGTGATATTAACATTAAAGCAGATATGTCTGTTCGTGATAATATTACGCTTATTCGAAACCTAGACCTTTTAAGTGATCAAGTTACTGCTGGGCAACGCTTGTGGTCACTTAAGATTTCTGCGGATTATGGGCTTTCTCGTAATTTCAATGCCTTATTTTTCTACGACCACGCATTTTCGAAATTTGCCATTTCCACGGCTTTCCCGCAAACCAACATTCGTGCTGGAATAACACTGCGATACAATTTTGGAAATTAGAGCGTTTGCATTACATTTAAACAAAATTCAAAGATGAATATTCCACAGGATTTAAAATACACCCAAGACCATGAGTGGGTTCGTATTGAAGGAGACGAAGCAACTGTAGGCATTACCGATTTTGCTCAAAGTGAGCTAGGCGATATTGTTTACGTTGAGGTTGAGACAGTTGGCGAGTCGCTTGATAAAGATGCGGTTTTTGGAACGGTTGAAGCAGTTAAAACAGTGTCTGATTTGTTTATACCACTTGCTGGGGAAATCACGGCTTTTAACGAAGACCTGGAAGACACTCCAGAACTTGTAAACGACGATCCTTATGACAAAGGGTGGATCATCAAAATGAAACTCAGCGACCTATCTCAATTAGATGCCTTGCTCACACACGAGGGATACAAAGCCGTAATTTCGTAATTTCGGTAATCTCCCCTATTTTTATTTACTATACTAATATTAAAATTATTATTTTAGCTATCCAATAAACATTTCAAATGCAACCGAAAAAAAACCCTAATGCTGATTTAAGAAAGAATGGCAGGCTATATTTTGCTATTGGTCTTTGCTCAGTGCTCTTTATTTCTTGGCAAGCAATCGAATGGAAAACCTACGACAAATCCCTGTATGGTTATGAGGCACTTAATGTGGATGATGACGATGATGAACTTGTTCCCCTTACGGAGCAAATTAAAACACCGCCACCGCCCCCGCCACCACCAGCACCAGAAATTATTGAGGTAGTTGAAGATGAGGAAGAAATTGAAGAAACGGTTATTGAGTCCACAGAAACTACCCAAGAGGAAATTATTGAGGAAGTAGAAGTGATGGAAGAGGACTTGGACGTGGACGTTCCCTTTGCTATTATTGAAGACGTTCCTTTATTTCCAGGCTGTGAGCGAGTTAAAAAATCAGAGCGTAGAAAATGCTTTCAAGAAAAGATACAGCGTCATATTGCCAAAAATTTCCGCTACCCTGAAATTGCCCAAGAAATGGGTATTCAAGGCCGAGTATATGTGCAGTTTATCATTGATAAAGATGGTACTATCACAGGCATCCGAACACGTGGGCCAGACAAGAATTTGGAGAAAGAAGCCAATCGTATTATTGGCAAACTTCCCACCATGACACCAGGAAAACAACGTGGGCGCCCCGTACGAGTTCCTTTCAGTATCCCCATTACGTTTAGGTTACAATAACAACAGCCCGGCATTAGCCGGGTTTTTTTTGGCAAAATTTTTGTAGGTTTGAACACCCATTTTAAAACCTACGTTATGGAACCAAAAAAAAATCCAAAAGCTGATTTAGCTAGAAACAGTGGTCTATACTTTGCTATAGGTCTATGCCTTGTTTTGTTTTTGTCTTGGAAATTAGTTGAGTATAAAAGCTATGACAAGTCATCTACTGATATTGAATTGTTGAATGTTGACGACGATGATATTGAAGACGTTCCTTTAACGGAACAATTAAAGACACCGCCACCGCCACCACCGCCACCATCACCTGAAGTCATTGAGGTGGTTGAAGATGAAGAAGAAGTAGAGGAAACGGTTATTGAATCGACCGAAACAACCCAAGAAGAAATTATTGAGGACGTAGAAGTAATGGAGGAGGAAGTAGAGGCCGATGTTCCCTTTGCCATTATTGAAGATGTTCCTTTGTTTCCAGGTTGTGAACGGGTTAAAAAATCGGAGCGCAGAAAATGTTTTCAAGAAAAAATGGACAAGCACGTAATTAAAAATTTCCGCTATCCCGAGATTGCCCAGGAAATGGGTATACAGGGGCGGGTATATGTTCAGTTTGTCATCGATAAAGACGGCACCATAACGGGCATTAGGGCTCGCGGTCCTGATAAAAACCTAGAAAAAGAAGCACTACGTATTATTGGTAAGCTTCCCACCATGACGCCAGGTAAACAACGAGGTCGTGCAGTTCGAGTACCGTTTAGCTACCCTATAAATTTTAGGCTACAGTAATAAAAAAACAAGAGCCTTCTTTTGTGCATATTGCGTTGCGTAACCTTCTTTTCTACAGTATCTTTGCCAACGCATTTGCACACATTATATGTTAGTTAACACCCAACCAACTCCAGCGTTTTCTCTTTTTATGAGCGACTTCTTGTTGCTCACCAAATCGAGACTTACCCTTACGGTTGTTTTTTCTTCAATAGCAGGTTACTTGCTTGCAGCTCCAAATCCATCTGCTTGGCATATTCTTTTACTTTCATTGGGAGGGTATGGTTTAGCAGGTGCTTCTAATGCATTTAACCAAATCATTGAAAAAGATATTGACGCTAAAATGAAGCGGACACAAAACCGCCCCATTCCCAAGAGTCGCATGTCAACTCAAACCGCATTTGCCATTGCCACCACATTACTTATCATAGGCTTAGTGATTCTTTATGGCTTTAATCCAAAAACAGCCATGTTCGGTGCTATTTCGGTTTTTCTTTACTGCTGCGCCTACACCCCGCTAAAGACGATCACCCCGCTTTCTGTATTTGTGGGCGCCATCCCTGGTGCGATTCCTTTTATGCTTGGGTGGGTTTCAGTTACAGGAAACTTTGGTATAGAACCAGGAATCTTATTTATGATTCAATTCTTTTGGCAGTTTCCCCACTTTTGGGCCATAGGCTGGTTGATGCATGAGGATTATCAGCGCGCAGGTATCAATATGCTACCTACTGGAAAGCGCGATCGTGCAACCGCACTTCAAATTATTTTATACACGCTTTGGACCATAGTCATCACGGTTTTTCCAGTGCTGGGATTGAGTGGCACATTGACCCTGACAGTTCCCGCTGCCATAGTAGTAGGCATTATGGGCTTGGTATTTTTGTGGTATGGTATCTTATTGTACAGAAATCAATCTGAATCAAGTGCAAAAAAATTAATGATCGTTAGCATAATATACATTATGTCAATACAGTGGATTTACGTAATAGATAAATTTATATAAATGAGTTTTCATCCTTCTTTAACAACCCCCCAGTCCAAAGCAAAAAAAATGATGTTGTGGTTTGCCATGATCAGTATGACCATGATGTTTGCTGGCCTCACAAGTGCCTATGTCGTAAGCAAGGCACGTCCCGATTGGCTTGAAAATTTCAACCTTCCAGCAGCATTTCACATAAGCACATTAGTCATTTTGATAAGTGGTTTTAGTTTCTGGATGGCATTTAAAAGCCTAAAGGCAGGTCATTCACAAGGGGTCACACGCTACACGCTTATTACACTTTTATTGGCCGTCATTTTTGCTTTCAGCCAATGGATTGGATTCAGTGATGTTGTAGCAGATGGGTACTATTTTACAGGGGCGGAAAGTACGGTTACTACCTCATTTTTATATGTACTGGTTTTAACACACTTTGCTCACCTTGTTGGAGGGATTGTCGTTTTAATTATCGTACTCCTACGGCATCTCAAGGGTATTTATTTAGATGCGCCACTTGGTTTTGTGCTTGCACATACCTTCTGGCATTTCCTAGGATTTTTATGGCTCTATTTATTTGTATTCTTATACTTTTTAAGATAAACTTTAATGCGTAATTTTGTAATCAAATTAACCAACAACCACTCATGGAAGCAACAACAGACATAGTAGAAAACGAAAGTGTTTGGGGCGG
>JAQWKF010000093.1 GCA_029247985.1 Flavobacteriaceae bacterium | reverse complement strand
TCCAGAAACACTAAAAATAAGAATTACCGAAACCAAAAGCAGCGACGTAAATAAAATGGGTGCTTTTAAAGTTACTGGCGGTGTACCATTGTCAGGTTCCATACAACCTCAAGGAGCCAAAAACGAGGCACTTCAGATTTTATGCGCCGTGTTGCTTACGTCTGAACCGGTAACCATCCACAATATTCCTAATATTATTGATGTAAATAAGCTGATTCAAATTCTTATAAAGCTTGGAGTCAAAGTAGCTAAACACAGTGATAACAGCTATACTTTTCAGGCAGATGAAGTAGATATTGATTACTTGCAGTCAGCTGATTTTAAGGAAGCAGGTCGTGGTTTACGTGGCTCAATTATGATTGTTGGACCTTTGTTAGCACGATTTGGCAAGGGTTATATTCCCAAGCCTGGTGGTGATAAGATTGGACGTCGAAGACTTGACACACACTTTCAAGGCTTTATCAGTCTGGGTGCCAAGTTCCGCTATAATAAAGAGGAGTATTTCTACGGAGTTGAAGCTGATGAGTTGAACGGTACATATATGCTTCTTGACGAGGCTTCGGTTACTGGAACAGCCAATATTGTCATGGCAGCCGTCCTAGCAAAGGGGACTACTACGATATACAATGCAGCTTGTGAGCCCTATTTGCAACAACTTTGTAATATGCTAGTGCGTATGGGGGCTACTATTTCGGGTATTGGTTCCAATTTATTAACCATTGAAGGAGTAAAATCATTGGGCGGAACAACTCACCGTGTGCTTCCCGATATGATTGAAATCGGAAGTTGGGTTGGTTTGGCAGCACTTACTAGAAGTGCACTTACCATCAAAGACGTGCAATGGGATTATCTAGGTCAAATACCGGATGTATTTCGTCGGCTTGGAATTACGATTGAAAAACGAGGAGATGATATGTTTGTGCCAGAGCATCCCAATGGGTATGAAATTCAAAGTTATATCGATGGATCTGTAATGACGGTTTCCGATGCACCATGGCCTGGATTTACACCTGATCTTTTGAGCATAATATTGGTAGTTGCTACACAAGCAAGAGGAAGTGTTTTGATTCATCAAAAGATGTTTGAGAGTCGCTTGTTCTTTGTCGATAAGCTTATTGATATGGGTGCGAAAATCATTCTATGTGATCCACACCGTGCAAACGTGATCGGACATGATTTTAAGTCCTCGCTCAAGGCCACAACCATGACTTCACCAGATATACGCGCTGGAATTTCACTGCTTATTGCAGCACTATCTGCCAAGGGTACTAGTACCATTTTTAATATTGAACAAATTGACCGTGGCTATCAAGATATTGACACACGCCTGCGTGCTATTGGTGCAAAAATTGAACGCATAGACTAGTACGCTTTTGTAAGTACGATTGCTTTTTTAATTAGCCTCTTCAATACGTCTACGTTTATGTCAGCTAAAGTTTTTATGTATAAACATCCTTTGCCTCGTTTGTAATTCCCCAGTTTGTCTAGTGCTAGCGCTGGATGATCTAAATCACAAAACAGGTAGAGTGTAATGGCATTTTTTCTCCAGTGATCTTTTGCATTAGGGTTGATAGCTTTATGCAGTCTTCTCGTTTTTGAGGAGGACTTACGGCTTCAAGAAAAGCAGCAACATTCGATTTGGTAGGCTGTGTTTTGTTTTGGGACATAACAATAAAATGTTACCCAAATTACCAATTTTTTCTTTAACGTTTAGACACCTTGTTGTTGCTGATGCTACGTTGTCTACTGCATTTAAAGCGTCCAACTTCGTCATCACGTTTCTTTAAGTGCTTTGTTTTGCGCCCCTGAACACGCTTTCGCCAGAGTTTAAAACTATTTGGCTTCATGTTGTTTCGCATGATGGTAATGACCTCTTGTTCTTTGAGTCCAAATTGCATGCTAATCGCATCAAAAGGTGTTCGGTCTTCCCAGCCCATTTCGATAATTCGGTCTATATCTCTTAAACTAAGTTCTTTTTTCATCTATCCATAATGTTTTCTCTGTCTGGCAGCGTATGCATAGCCAATATACGTTTACTTTCTCTTCTCACGTTTGGGTTACGTTTCATGTGCCACAAAACGCTAGAGGCGTGCTTATAGGTTTCTTTAATAGCTATTATAGTGTTCGGGTAATCTTTACCTAATACACATCCGTAGGCTTCTTGTTCGAGTGCTGTCATAGACCATGGCTTAAGCACGAATGGTGTGGGAAGTTTTGCCAATTCTGGCACCCATTTACGTATGAAAGCCCCTTCTTTATCGTGTTCAAGCGCATTTTTGGTTGGGTTGTAGATACGTAACATATTGATGCCCGTTTCACCTGCTTGCATTTGAAATTGCGGATAGTGTATTCCAGGTTCAAAATCCAAAAACTGTTTGGCCAAAAATACAACGCCCATTTGCCAAGGTTGCCAAAGATGATGTGTGAAAAACGAAACAACCAAGGCGCGCATCCTGAAATTCAAATAGCCTGTTTCAACTACGCAGCGCATGCTAGCATCAACGAGTGGATAGCCTGTTGTTCCTGTTTTCCAGGCATTGATATATTCCGTATTCACTTCTTTTTTTAGTTGGCAAAACCCCATATTTATACTTTCAAATTCCATACGTGTTTCCATCTCAAATTTTTGGATAAAATGTGCTTGCCATCGCAATCTTGATGTAAAGGCATTTAGCTGAAATCCACTAGCGCCTTGTGCTTTTGCTTGCTTGGCTCGCTGCCATACATAGCGAACCGAAAGATTTCCCCACGCGATATAGGGTGATACCCGACCACAATGTATTCGTGCTGCTTCAGGTTTTGAGATGGATTGCTGGTATTTTTTATGTCGCTGATTTAAAAAGCTATCTAAATAGGCCAATCCAGTTTTGGTACCACCTGCTTGTATGCCATCTAGCTTTTTAGGCTCCAGTAACTCTTGTGTCAGTTCTATTTTGTCAGCTGTTGTAAAGCAAGCTGAAGTTGCCTTAAATGATCGGATAGGTTGCATCATATAACTGGTCCATGTTTTGCGCCAGTTGTTGCGGTTACTGATGCCTCTTGTTACGCCATTATTTATATGTTCTTTCCAGACAATGCGCTGAGATGAACACCAGTTTTTTACGACTTTGTCACGTGCATAGGTTGCGTCTATTCCAGTTTCTTGCATAGAGAACAAGGTGTTTATGTTCATACTGGCAGCAATACGTTCCAGTACTGTTATCACCTCGTCTTTATAAATATACACTTGGGTGTCAAATTGTTTGAGCTCTTTGTTTAACGCTAACAATGACTGTGCAATAAAATTATGATGTCGTTTGTGGTAGTGCGGATTTTTTTCGAGGCTTGGCTCTATTACGTAAAGTAATAATAGCGGTAAACCGCTGTTTATGGCGTCTTGTAATCCTTCATTGTCTAGAAGTCGTAAGTCTCTTTTAAACCAAAAAACGTTAATTTCCTTTTTAGAATGCATCGGGATTTTCCATGATTTGGTAAGCCCTTTCTTTAATGCGAGCCAATTCTTCTGGGTTGATTTTACCCAGCAGGTTATACATCATACCCATGCGGTTGTTTCCTCGCAGCTCCTCTCTTTTGTCATCTAAAAAATTCCAGTACAAACTGTTAAAGGGGCAGGCGTTTTCGCCTGTACGTTGTTTTTTATCATAACTGCAACCCTTGCAGTAGTTACTCATTTTGTTCACATATGAACCAGATGAAACATAGGGCTTGGTGGCTAAAATACCCCCATCTGCATATTGGCTCATACCTCTTGTGTTAGGCAGCTGTACCCATTCTACCGCATCGGCATAAATACCTAAGTACCAATGGTCTACTTCATCTGGGTTTGTTTGCAGCAGCAATGCAAAATTTCCCGTAATCATCAGGCGTTGAATGTGGTGGGCGTATGCGTGCTGCAAACTATTCTCAATGCTGGTCTTTAGGCAATTCATTTTGGTTTTGCCTGTCCAGTAAAAGGCAGGTAATTTCCCAAAGTTATTGAGCTCATTTTTTTTCTTGTATTGTGGCATTTCTTTCCAATACAAACCCCTGATGTACTCACGCCAACCCAATATCTGACGTACAAACCCTTCTATTTGCGATAAACTGATACGATCGTTGTTTTTTCGATATGCTGCAATTGCATGTTCAATAACTTCGGCAGGGTCTATCAATTTGACATTCAAACTAAATGAAATACGCGCATGAAAAAGATTGGTTTCGTCTTGATGCATGGCATCCTGGAAGGTGCCAAAGTCTTGCAACAAATAGGTACAGAAGTAATCGAGTTGCGCTAGCGAGTCTTTTCTTGTCGTAGCAAAGAGGAATTCATCTGCGTTAAATGTGCCTATGGTGCTAATCCCCGCTGCTTTTACTTGTGGAAAGATTTCTTTGGCCAAGGTTGCATCCGGCTTATAGGGCGGAGGAATAGTTCCGCCTTTCCAAGTATTTCGATTAAATTTATCGTAGTTCCAGCTACCCCCTTCTGGTTGCCCATCTATCATAAGATATTGATGCTTTTTGCGCATATAACGATAGAAAAACTCCATCACTAAAGATTTCTTTCCTTCATAAAAAGTCTTTAACTCATCACGAGTGGTTAGGAAGTGTTCTGTGTCGTAAGTTTTTGTGGGTACTTCCAATTGAGTACTAATTTCCTCCAGTTGTTTGTCTAAGCGATATTCGTCGGGCTGTTGGTAGGCAAATTTTTTGGCATTAAATAAGTTGATGGCTTTTTCAATATTTTTTTGAAGGTCTTGAGTGTTGTTTGGATCATCTATAGTGTAGTATAGAATTTGATGCCCATTTTCTTCAAGTTTTCTTGCAAAGCTTCGCATGGCTGCAAAAAAGGCTACTACTTTCTGAATATGGTGCTTGACATAGTCTGTCTCTTGACGCATTTCAAACATTACATAGCACACATTGTCATCAAGTGCCGTAAACCAGATGTGCTTTTCGTTGAGTTGATCGCCAAGTATTAGTCTTATTTCCATCAAAATAAAGTTGTTTGAAGCCAGGTTTTTTGGTATTTATCTTTGGGGTCGTACCGCTCGGCCTGCCAAGCGATATCAAATTTTCTGTCTCTGGGATCATTGCCAACACCTGCATTATACATCCAGTTTCCATAATTGCTATGGACATCGTAATCTATCAGCATGGCTTCGAAATATGCAGCGCCGATACGCCAATCCAAGTGCCATTCTTTTGCAAAGTAACTCGCCACGTTTTGACGTCCACGATTACTCATAAATCCAGTGAGGGCCAGCTCGCGCATATTAGCATTTACAAAAGGCTCAGGCGTTGCCCCCTCAATCCATTGCTGTACAAACTTTTGGTTTGTTTTCCAGGTGTAATCTTTTTGTAACAAGCCGCCAAGCTTAAATATAGCATTGCCATGCTTCTTAGAAATATATTTGAAATAGTCACGCCATATGAGCTCAAAAATCAACCAATAGGTTGAATCATTTTTAGTTACCTCTTTTTCGTATTTTTTTACCTCAAGGTAAATGGAAACGGGGGAGATGGATCCAAATGTCAACCATAATGAAAACTTTGAGCTATATTTTTTTCCTAATAGCCCGTTTCTGGTTTTTTTGTAATAGGACAATTGGTTTGTGTTCCAAAAATATTTTTCTAGTCGTTCCCAAGCAGCTTGTTCACCCCCTTTGAAAGGAATGGCTGTTCTCTTATCCTCAATTAGCTTTTCATAACCCAAACTACTTAACGTAGGCAATTCGGGAACGCTAGCCAAAACATTTCCCTCGGGCATAGGCGCTGGTATGGGCAGTGGAAATCGTACGCTTATGTGCTTTTCACATTTTTTTCTAAACACCGTAAATACTTCTGGGACATCTTCAATTTGCATGGGTATGTCATCTGGATGGAATAAAAACTGGTCGTAATACCAGTGTTTTGCTATTCCTTCTGGGATACAGGTATTGTCGTCAAGCTCTTCTTGTGTCCACTCTTTTTGCCCGTAGATTGCTGTGACATTGTAGGTTCCTTTTAGTTCTTTTAGCAAGGCTCCTAAACGGCCAACCTTTACCCAAAGCGATATATTGAGCTTTGCTAAATCCTTTTGAAGTTGCGCTAATGTTTGTAGTAGGAATGAAGCTCGAAAAGCCTCCATTTTCTTAAAACCCCATTGGGTTGGCTGCAGCCAATGTTCAGGCAAATGATATACCGCAATTACCCTATCATGGGTTGCTATGGCTTGTGATAAACTGTGTTGATCTCGAACACGCAAATCGTTTCGAAACCAAACTATTCCTGTTGTTTTTTCTTTTTGCATCTTTTACTACAATATTTCACGTTCTCCCATTCTTTGCTCCATTTCTTTCGCCAAG
>JAQWKF010000069.1 GCA_029247985.1 Flavobacteriaceae bacterium | reverse complement strand
TACCAAAGAGGCCTTGGCGCAAATAACAGAAAATCAGGAGGAAAATAATGCGGCTAGTGTAGTTTATGCTCCCCATTGGCATAAAGGGGTAATCGGTATTGTTGCTTCAAGACTTATTGAATCCCACTATCGCCCAACCTTGGTGTTTACCAAGTCTGAGGAAGGAGTTCTAGCTGCATCTGCACGTTCTGTTCGAGGCTTTGATGTGTATAAGGCAATCGATGCTTGTAGTAGACATATCATTCAATTTGGCGGGCATAAATACGCCGCAGGGGTTACCCTTAAGGAAGAAAACTACCAAGCCTTTAAAACGGCATTTGAAGCACAGGTTGCTCAAACAATAACGGCGACACAAAAGGATCAAACGCTTGATGTTGATGTTGCATTGCCCTTTACCTCAATTACACCAAAACTATTGCGGATCTTAAAGCAAATGGAGCCTTTTGGCCCCGAAAACAGAAGTCCTGTTTTTTATACCGATGGGGTTTTGGACAGCGGGTATGCCAAATTGGTAGGCCAAGATAAAAATCATATTAAAGCTAGATTTGTTCAAGGTGCTAGTTCACCCATAGACGCTATAGGCTTTGGTCTGGGCAAAAAAATGAATTTGCTCAAAAAAGGAACGCCCCTTCGCATTGCATACGCCCTAGAAGAAAATGTATGGCAAGGCAATGTTAGCGTTCAACTTCGGCTTAAAGACATTGAATAAAAAAACCCTCAGCCAGGCTGAGGGTTTTGAAGTATTTGTTTGTTAAGAAAAACTATTTAAATGTGTAACGAACGCCTATCTGTGCTTGCCATCTAGAGCTTCTTAGTCCACGGTCACTAACCTGAACATAGTCAAACTCTGAGTCACGCACTTGAAAAACAGGATCCGGAAGCTGAGTAGCCCCGTCAACTCCTAAAATAGAGGTATCGCTCGCAAAGAACTTTCTCCCCCATTTTTTATTCAATAGGTTTCCTACATTAAATATGTCAGCAGTTAATTGCAACGTGTTATTGGAACTTCCAACATTAACAGCGATGTCTTGAACAATTCTTAAATCAATAATATCACTCCAAGGCCCCATTTGTCCGTTTCGCTCAGCATATTGACCTTTTCTAGATCTTAGGTAATCATTGCCGTTAATATATTCTTCAAGCGCTGCATATTGAGAAGGGTCTTGTAGTGTGATTTCACTTGCGCTTGCTGGCACATAAATGAGTGCATTACCACGAGAATCGTCAACAAGCAAGTCGTCTCCGTTGTTGTAAACATAGGAGAAAGGGCTGCCTTGACTTCCTTCATAAAAAACACCAATTTGTGTCTTTAGGTTATTGTTCCATTCTTTTTCATAACTCGCATTCGCAATAATTCTGTGACCTTGATTAAAATCAGATCTTGCTAAAGTCAACGTTGAGTTTTTACCGTTAACTGTCTCTAAGTTTCTCCACTGTGAGGAGTTTTGAGATGAAGTACCATCAAAAATTGAATAGGCTTCACCATACGAGTACGTAGAGCTAAAGGACAGATTTTTAAAGCGCTTGCTGACCGTTAAAGCCATATTCCAAGCATACCCTTTATTTGTATTGCTGCCTAGCATTATACGTCCGTAAGTATTATCAACCTCGTCTCTTCTGTCGTAATATGGACGGTTATCTGCTCCATTAAGAAACCCTACTGGAGATTTAACGTTAAGGTTTTCGTAATAAACATCTGAAAGGTTTTTAGTATATAATCCTTCAAAAGAAACAAACCAGCCATTATCATATTGCTTATCAACACCTATACTTGTCTTAAGCTTTGAAGGCATTTTAAAGTCTTCTGAAAATAAATTTACATCGCCTGCTCTTCCATTAGTACCGGGTTCAACAGCAACATATTGAGCGTTAACATCAGGGTCAAATACAACACCAGGTCGTGAGAATGTGTATCCTTTAATCAACCCATTATTGTCATACGCTGCAGATGGCCATACCACCGGAATTCTTGATAGAAAAACACCCATGCCTCCTCTAATTATAAGGCTGCGGTCTCCTTTAGCGTCCCAGTTAAATCCAAGTCGAGGTGAAATATATAGTTTTGAAGAAATTCCTAATCCAGTTCGTGCTCCTTGAAGATCTTTCCCTTCATTTTCTAATAATGGAATTGTACGTAAATTAAAATGCTCATTAATTTGACCATCATTCCAAATTGGAAGATCAAACCTCAACCCAGCAGAAATTTTTAATCTGTCATTTACTTGAAAGTCGTCTTGGATATACATCCCCAGCTGAGCAAGTTCTGGTTGGGCTGAACCTTGAGAATCATCTCCAATTCCACCAAGTAGTGAGTACCCTTTCTCATATTGATCAGAAGCTAACTTATCCAAAAAGTTTTGCAGTCCAGAAGTTCCATTTCCATTATCAAAATATTGATAATACCCAAAGTTGTTTGGGAAGAAAACATTCATGGCTTTTGAGAACTCATTGTGTGTTCCTAATGTAATGGTGTGTTTCCCTCTGTATAACTCTAAGTTATTGGTAATTGTAAATACGTCTTGATTTAAAATATTACCTGTTGAATATTGTTCAGACCCAAAATAAATATTCCCAGCATCATCGTGAATTCTAACTTTCGGGAATTTGGAATTGTTAAAAGGGTTTCTATCATCTCGAACGGCCGTATATCCTAATATAAAGCTGTTTGAGAAATTAGAGCCTTGGTGATCCCACTTTAATGATAAAGCGGTAGTTTTACTTTCAAACTGCTCAGAAGTACCATAAAAATTGATTGTTCTATTGCTTGATGAAGCTCCTTCTACATTAAACGCATCTACATAGCGCATAGATAGAGAGAGTTTATTTTTGTCGTCAGCATTCCAATCCAACTTGAAAGTAATCTTATCTGAATTCAAAATGGTAGGGTTATTGTCATATGCCCCAACATCATAATTATAGTTCGTTTTAATAAAATTAGCCAGGTTTGCTAAATCAGATGCGCTCGAGTTACCAGTATAATTGCTGATATTAAATGAAGCAGGGGTTTCGTCTTCCTGACGTTCATAATTAATAAAATAGAATAATTTATTTTCGATTAAAGCTCCCCCAAGTCTTATCCCATAGGTTTGAGCGCTGAAGTTTGGCAACTTTTCTCTGTCAGAATCATTTGTAGTAAGAATTGAGGGTGTCTTACCAGCAAGATTTTGATTGCGGAAAAAATAGTAAGAAGATGCCTCAAACTCATTTGTTCCAGAACGAGAAACAGCATTTATTGAGCCTCCTGCAAAACCTCCTACTTTGACATCGTATGGCGCAATTTGGACTTGAAAAGATTCGATAGCATCAACTGAAAAGGGGTTAACTCCTGTTTGACCACCATTTGTTCCAGAGCCAGCAAGACCAAAAACATCATTGTTAATAGCGCCATCAATATAAATGGCATTATAGCGGTTGTTCATTCCCGCGAGTGAAACAGAAAATCCGTCACTACCTTCTGAAATTTGAGCAAAAGGCGATACCCTAACAAAATCAGCTATAGAGCGAGACGTTTGTGGCATTGCATCGATCATCTGTCTGCTAATTGATGTCTCTGTCCCATTTTTATTACTACTTCCTCCTGCAGACACAACAACTTCATCTAACACATTAGCAGAGCTAGATAATGTCGTATTAATTTGTTCGCTAACACCCAGTTGTAGATACATCCCTGTATTTGTGTAACTCTCAAAGCCTACATAACTTATATCAATAGTGTAAGGGCCGCCTGGTCGAAGTCCAGAAAGACGATAAAATCCGTTTTTATCAGTAGTAGCACCATAAACTGACCCTGTAGGTTCGTGCTTGATAATTACAGTTGTTCCAAGTAATGGAACTCCTTGGTCATCTAGCACGCGCCCTCCTACTGAGGAACTTGTTAACCCTTGACCAAACATAAGTGTGGTTGCTAAAACAGCAGCCAATGCTAGTAGTTTTTTCATTGTTTTAGTTTTAAAGTTTACGCTAATATCCAAAGTATTTACGCATCGGGCGTTATAAACATGTTAAAGAATTTTAACATTTTATTAACTTTTATAGCGGGCAAGAAGCTGGGCAGTAGAACTGTCGTGTTTTACTGAGGTTGAATTTTCCATTTCATCTAAAATAACGGATGCCAATTGCTTGCCCAACTCAACGCCCCACTGGTCATAGCTATAGATATTCCAAACCACCCCTTCCACAAAAATCTTATGCTCGTACATGGCCACTAAAGCGCCCAATGTGTTTGGAGTAAGCTTA
>JAQWKF010000066.1 GCA_029247985.1 Flavobacteriaceae bacterium | reverse complement strand
GTTGTTGCGAATAAGTTCACGTACAATACTACTGCTGATATAAGAGGTCTCAGCGGAGGTTAGCAGAAAAACAGTTTCAATATCTGACAAATGTCTATTGGTTCTGGCGATGGCTTTTTCAAATTCAAAATCACCATTGTTGCACGCCACGTAAAATGAATTCCGCTTCAATTTCACGACAAAAATCAATTGTTAGACCATCGTAAGCAGCAACTGTTATACGTGTGTTGTGCTCGAAACAGGTATTGATAAAAGCAAGGCGCTGTTCCAATGAAAACATATATTTCTTTTCACTGTTTTTTCCAATCCCGATGACAATCTCATCGAAAATCTTAACACCGCGTTCAACAATGTCAAGGTGTCCAACAGTAAAAGGATCAAAAGACCCAGGAAATAATGCACGCTTCATGCTCCAAAGGTATTATTTTTTAAACAGCTGTTGATCATGTCCACAATCAAATCTCCCAATGCGATACCTGCGTGTTTGGCTTGCATAGGTAGTAAGCTTTGTGCTGTTAGCCCAGGAATGCTGTTGAGTTCTAGAAAGTAAGGTGTGTCGCCCATAAAGATAAAATCACTTCTGCTAATACCCTTTACACCCAAGATGTTGAATATTTTTTGGGCTGCTGCATTAAGATTTTGCAATTGAACAGGCGACAACCTTGCTGGTGTGATTTCCTCAGAATTACCCTCATATTTGGCAGCATAGTCAAAAAAATCACTGTGGGTAATAATTTCAGTAGGTGCCAAAACCTGAACTTTCCCTTTATATTCGATTACGCCAATTGAAACCTCAGTTCCAGATAAATAACTTTCAATCAATACTTCATCGTCTTCTGCCAGTGCCGTACGTATGGCTGCTGACATTTCTTCCAGTTTGTTCACTTTGACAACGCCAAAGCTGCTGCCAGCCTTGTTGGCCTTCACAAAGCAGGGAAGCCCTATGCTTGCGGCTAGTGTTGTGCTATTCCAATTCGAATGGGAATCAATAATGGTGTTTTTAGCCATAGCGATTCCATGTGGGCGAAGTTTTTCTAGGGTTTTATGCTTGTTGTAAGTCAGTTCAGATACTGCTGCGGAACAGCCTGTGTAAGGCACTTTTGCTTGGTCTAAAACTTTTTGAAGCACACCATTTTCACCTGGTGCTCCGTGGACGGCAATAAAAACAGCATCAAAAACATATTTTTGATCTTCATATTGATAAGAAAAATCAGTTTGATTTAACACGAGCACCTTACCCTTGTGCTTTACGGTCCACTTTTCATCAGATATAATAACGGGTTTTACGTCGAAAATATCATTAGGAATGTTGTTTATAACAACCGTTCCACTCTTAATCGAAATAGCATGCTCGGATGTAGTTCCGCCCATTACTACAGCAATGTGCTTTTTCATACGGCAAATATCATTATTTTTGGACTTCATTGAAACATATTATGCTTCACTTCTTACGTTTTTTATTTAGCAGGGCTTTTTTTTGGAACTTGCTTTTGGTGTTAATCACTATTACAGCACTGTTACTATTGACTTTTTATGGACTCAATTGGCATACACGCCAAGGAAATTTTATTGAAGTTCCCGACTTAAGTAGCATGACCATAACGGAGGTAAAAGATCTATTACAGGATCATGACCTCAATTATGAAGTTATCGATTCTGCAAGATTCAATCCCGCCTATGTGCCCTTTGCTGTAATTGAACAAACACCACTTGCAGGTGAATTGGTCAAAAAAAATAGAAAAATATATTTAACCCTGAATCCAGCAAACTTCAACGAGGTGATGCTTCCCGATGTTATCCAAATCACACGGAGATCGGCTGAGTCTACCCTTCGTGCAGTTGGTTTGGAAATAGGCGAAATTTTATATCAGGATAATATTGGAAAGGATATGGTTTTGCAATTGCGCTATGATCAAGCTCCTATTGCACCTGGCGATAAACTTCCTAAAACATCCCGAGTAGATTTGGTATTGGGTAACGGTAAGAAACCAGTAGAATAACTATGGATCAAGAAAAAAATTTAGACGTCCTGCACGAGCATTATTCTTTTGGTGCTGACGCTGGTCAAGAACCGCTTCGCGTAGATAAGTTTTTGATGAATCGCATTGAAAACGCCACACGTAATAAAATCCAACAGGCAGCAACTGCAGGTTATATTCAAGTAAATGACCAAGCGGTTAAGTCTAACTATCGTGTGAAGGCAGGAGATGTTGTTCGTGTTTTTCTTGCACATCCGCCACATGAAGATTTGCTTGTTCCAGAAGAGATGCCCCTTAATATTGTATATGAAGATGATAGTGTCTTGGTGGTTAATAAAGATGATGGAATTGTGTTGAAACCATGGCATGGGAATTATACATGAAACTTAATTAACGGTCTTATTTATCATTTCGATCAGCCCCCCAAAAACAGTAATAATCGCCCTGGACTGGTGCATCGTATTGATAAGGATACTTCTGGACTTTTGGTTGTGGCTAAAACAGATAATGCTATGGCGTTTCTGGCACAGCAATTTCATGACAAAACCTCTGAGCGCCAGTATTTGGCACTAGTTTGGGGCGACGTTGTAAACGAACAAGGAACGGTAAATGGCCATTTGGGTCGTGATCCTAAAAACAGGCTACTAATGACCGTATTTCCCGATGGAGATCAAGGTAAGCCTGCCATTACCCATTATGAGGTTGTGGAGCGCTTTGGATATGTTACTTTAATAAAGTGTGTTCTCGAAACAGGACGAACACACCAGATTAGAGCACATATGAAACACATAGGCCACACCTTATTCAATGATGCACGTTATGGTGGAGATAAAATTCTAAAGGGCACTACGTTTACCAAGTACAAGCAATTTGTGGACAATAGCTTTAAGCAGTTACCACGCCAAGCACTACATGCCCAAACCCTTGGGTTTGTGCATCCGGAAACAAAGAAAAAAATGTCTTTCATGGCACCTTTACCTGATGACTTTGAGGGTGCCATTGAAAAGTGGCGTAACTATGCCCAACACCAACACTTGGGCAATTCCTAATTGCGCTATCAGTTTGTTTTATAGTTCTTAGTTGAAAACTTGACTGTAGTATTGTATTTTTAAAAAAAATTAGTGATGAAAATTCTTATTTCACCCGCCAAGTCACTTGACTTTACAAGTCCCCTTCCAACTGCCGAAAAAAGTCAGCCTGTATTTTTAGCTGATGCTGAAAAATTGAATGCTGCACTGCGATCAAAGAAACCAGCAGATTTGCAAGCACTTATGGGTATTTCAGAGAAATTAGCGTCCTTGAACTGGGAACGTAATCAAGATTTTGAAACCCCTTTTAATACCAACAATGCTCGCCCGGCTGTTTTTGCGTTTAATGGTGACGTTTATACTGGGTTGGACGCGTATACACTAGATAAAAGCACTCTTGATGTGGCACAAAATAGTCTCCGTATCTTATCGGGACTTTATGGCTTTTTAAAGCCCTTGGATTTGATGCAGCCTTATCGTTTAGAAATGGGTACCTCATTTGGTATCAATGGAAATAATAGCCTTTATGTTTTTTGGAAAGATAAACTGACTGCCCATTTAAAAAATGATCTAAACCCAGACGAACTTGTTGTTAATTTAGCCAGTAAAGAATACGCAAATGCTATAGATTTTAAAGCATTAGATAACCCTGTAATCAGCCCAGTTTTTAAGGATTTTAAAAACGGTAAACTTAAAATCATTTCTTTCTTTGCTAAAAAGGCAAGAGGTCTGATGACCAGACAGCTGTTAGAAAAAAACGCATCCACCATAACAGATGTACTCGCTTTTGAAGCTGATGGGTATGCCTACAGTGAATCCGAAACCAAAGACCCTACTGCGCCTGTTTTTGTGCGCTGATTTTTCTTTTTTTCGTTGCCTTAGGCCTTCTAACGCCATAACTTTTATTGACAATCTTACCTCGACGTGTCTTTTTATCTCCTTTTCCCATTATGAATGTTACTTTTATGGTTAGAATTTCCTCAAAAAAACATTACTAATAAATGTGCAGCAAATAGGATGCAAAATAGAATTGATTTGGGAAATTCTAAGGTAAAATTACAAACTTTGTCAGTACTACCGTATCTGAGTTATAAAATCTTTAACACTATTAGCTCCATTAGCCTCTAAGTGCTTTATGAATGCAGAGCCAATGATGGCGCCTTTGCTATGTGCGGTAGCTGCTTCATAGGTTTCTGCATTGCTGATTCCAAATCCAACCAATAGTTTGGCGTTTAGTTTCATTGCGCCAATACGCTTAAAGTATTCGGCTTGTGTGTCTCCAAAACTGCTTTGAGCTCCTGTTGTGGCTGCACTACTTACCATATAAATAAAGCCTTCTGAAACCTCATCTATAAAGCGGATGCGTGCTTCTGGTGTTTGTGGTGTAATTAAAAACATATTTAGCAGTCCGTATTGTTGAAACAAGGCTTGGTATTGCTCGTGATACACATCTACGGGAAGGTCTGGTATAATAAGTCCATCGATACCCACTTCTTTACAGCGTTGACAAAAGCGTTCTACGCCATATTGCATCATAGGATTAAAATATCCCATGACTATTAGCGGTACACTGATATGATTTCGCACGTCCTTTAGCTGATCAAATAGCTTGTCGGTTGTCATGCCGTTTTTCAGGGCTTGTGTAGAGCTTTCTTGGATGGTTGGTCCGTCTGCCAAGGGGTCTGAAAAAGGCAATCCCAATTCAATCATGTCAACCCCCGAAGCTTCCAATTGTTTAAGAATACTAACAGTGTCTTCTAGTTGTGGAAAACCAGCTGTAAAATAAATGGAGAGTAGTTTGTGGTCTTGCTCGAGTACGGATTGAATACGGTTCATATGATAAAAGCTCACTTTATTTCAAAGGCCAAAAATACTCTTTTACCAAAGGACAAGCAACAAAAAGTTCTAACCTACTTTTTTTTAAGCAAGTCTCTGATTTCTGTCAGTAATACTTCTTCTTTAGATGGTTTAGCTGGAGGAGCTGGT
>JAQWKF010000056.1 GCA_029247985.1 Flavobacteriaceae bacterium | reverse complement strand
TTTTTAGTAGACATAAAGGAAGAGTCTTATATTGATGAGGACTTAAAGAAGATACTTGAAAGCTTTCCAAGTGCTGCACACCCAATGGGAGTGCTATCTTCACTTACAAGCGCCTTAACAGCATTTAACCCAAAAACCTTTGATGTTGAAAGCGAAGATGAAATGTACAGAGCTATTGTCCGTATCATGGGCAAGCTTCCTGTTTTGGTCGCTTGGGTATTTAGAAAAAAATCAGGTCTTCCACTCAAATATGGCGACTATGCCCTGGGCTATGTGGAGAATATCGCACGTATGATGTTTCGAAAACCCAACAAAGAGTACGTTGCCAACCCAGTCATAGACCAAGCGCTGAATAAACTTTTGATATTGCACGCAGAACACGAACAAAATTGTTCAACCTCTACGGTACGTATTGTTGGATCTTCACATGCAGGTCTTTTTGCATCTGTAGCTGCTGGTATATCAGCCCTTTGGGGTCCGCTACACGGAGGTGCAAACCAAGCTGTTGTTGAAATGTTAGAGGACATACGCCAAGATGGTGGTGATATTGATAAATACATGAACAAGGCCAAGGACAAAAGTGATCCTTTCCGGCTAATGGGTTTTGGACACCGGGTGTATAAAAACTTTGATCCACGGGCGCGTATCATCAAGAAATCCGCTAATGAGGTGCTTGAAAACCTTGGGATAGTTGATCCTGTATTGGAAATTGCTAAAAAACTAGAACAAGCCGCGTTAAGTGACTCTTACTTTGCAGATCGCAAACTTTACCCTAATGTTGATTTTTACTCGGGTATCATTTATCGTGCTATGGGAATTTCAACGGAAACCTTTACGGTTATGTTTGCGCTTGGTCGTTTGCCTGGTTGGATCGCCCAATGGCGTGAAATGAGATTAAATAAAGAGCCTATTGGTCGTCCAAGACAGATATATGTTGGGGAAAATCAAAGACCATTTGTGCCATTGAATAAAAGATAAGTTATGGGGTAAAACTCTGTATACATTCAGAGACTCAAACGCTTACCCACGTACTGTTGGGTACAGCTGCCGCTATGGGTGCACCGCCCAACATCCAAGATTTATACGATCCCACTTCCAAAAAGCATTTACTAGCGGGAACCTTTCCTAAAAAAGCAGCTCTACAGCGTGCCTTAGCTGACCTTGAACGGATATTTTTACGCTATGGTGTAACTGTGCTTCGTCCCGACAATGTCGTGGATTGCAATCAAATATTTGCCCGTGATTTGGGCTTTGTGGTAGGCGATATTTTTGTGCGTGCCAACATCATCCCACATCGTGAAAAAGAATTGGCAGGATTAACCTCATTATTGGCTCAAATTCCAAGTTCTCAGCAATTGATTTTTTCAAATGAAGTGCACGTTGAAGGCGGTGATGTCATAGTTCACAACGAATACATTTATGTTGGTATCTCAACCCGCCCAGATTACGCAAAATTACTTACAGCAAGAACAAATAAGGCCGCTGCTGCCGCTTTGCAACAAACTTTTCCTAGTAAAAAAGTAAAGGCATTTGAGTTAAATAAATCAAATACGATTCCACACGAAAACGCATTGCACTTGGATTGTTGTTTTCAGCCTGTCGGAAGAAACCTCGCGTTGACCTGCCCTGAAGGCTTTGCTGATATGGATGCCTACAACTTGCTTGTTACCCATTTTGGTGACACTAATATATTTGAAGTATCAGCCGTAGAGATGAGTCAAATGATGTGTAATGTGGTATCCATCAGTCCAACCGTAGTGGTGTCAAACACCTCCTTTATTCGATTAAATACTTGGCTACGCCAACGCGGCATTACAGTAGAAGAAGTTGATTTTGATGAAATTGGAAAACAAGGCGGTTTGTTTCGCTGCGTCACCTTACCCTTATTCCGTACACCATGAAACCTACTAATCACGTCTTGATGGTACGCCCGGCCAGCTTTCGTGCCAATGAGCAAACCGCTGCAAACAATTATTACCAAAAGCATACCTCCCTGTCTACTGATACCTCGCTCATCCAGGCCCAATCAGAATTCGATTCCCTAGTATCTTGTTTACGGGCTAATAATATAATTGTCACTACTGTTCAAGATACGGCTACGCCCGATACGCCTGACGCTCTTTTTCCAAACAACTGGTTTGCACTTCTAGGTAACGGTCAATTGGTCTTATTCCCCATGTTTGCCAAAAACCGAAGAGTTGAACGTTCTGATCGCATATTCAAAGCACTTAGCAAAGACGGATATGAAATAAATAATACGGTTGATTATTCTGCCTATGAACAGAAACATCAGTTTTTGGAGGGCACAGGAAGCATGGTTCTCGATCATCAGAATAGCATTGCATATGCCGCACTTTCGCCACGCACCGATGCTGAATTGTTTCATTTTTTTTGCAAAAAATTTGATTTTACCCCCATTGCTTTTAATGCCTATCAAACGGTTGGAGAAGAACGCTTACCTATATACCACACCAATGTTATGATGGTGGTAGCTCCCCGTTTTGCCCTTGTTTGCTTGGATGCTGTTGATGATCCTATCGAGCGGACGTTGCTACACGACAGTCTTACCTTTTCTAGGAAAGAAGTTGTTGCGCTTACTGAGAAACAAATTTCACAATTTGCAGGCAATATGTTGGCCCTTAGAGCAGTAGGTGGTGAGGCACTTTTGGTAATGAGTACCCGCGCTTATGAGGCACTTACTTCCCAGCAGATTGTACGCTTGCAGCAGTATGTCAAGCTTGTTCACAGTCCCATCCCGACGATCGAAGATTTGGGAGGCGGTAGTGTTCGCTGTATGCTGGCAGAAGTATACTAAAGGTAGTCTCCTGAAATATTGGCTTTTTGCTGTTGAATCTTTTTGAAAAATTCACGCACATTTTTAGATTTTGATGAGATACTAACTTTGTGATGTTCCATGTGAATGCTATAGGCATCTCCAGAACCTTTAAACAGAGTGAGTTTATAGTAGGGAATAATCAAGCCGTAAGTTTCAAGTAGCGATCTAAAGCGAAGAATGATGCCGTTTGGACGGAGTTCAATATTACAGGTATTGTCATTGTGATCCAGAACAAATAAGGAGTCAATTTCTTTACTACTGGAAACCACATGCAGTTTGGGCGAACCCACACCACCTAATTTAAGTCTGTTTATTAGCGTAAAGGGTTTGCCAACCAGCGTATCTATGGATTCGCGCTGGGTTTTGTTATTATACGATACATTTGCTAGCATATTACAAAGATAGGATAAATGCGTTGCAACCTGTTGGAA
>JAQWKF010000043.1 GCA_029247985.1 Flavobacteriaceae bacterium | reverse complement strand
TTCATGCTTTTTTTTTGTAAAAGTAGTCTTTTAAAAATTTTTAACTTAAAATTTTTCCAATTTAACTAACGCCAAGTGTTTCAAGATTTCTTTTGAGTTTTGCTGCTGATGTAAAGTGAATGCCATGCATCCCCAATTGAGTAGCTGCATGAACATTTTCTAACTTATCATCAATGAATACCGCGTTTTCTGGAATGATTTTATAGCGATCTAATGTCAACGTATAGATGTTCGCATCTGGTTTTTTCATTTTTTCAGTTCCCGATACGACGACGCCCTCAAACCATGATAGAAAAGCAAAACGTTCCAAAGCCACTGGAAATGTTTCATGGCTCCAATTGGTCAGTCCAATGAGCCTGTAATTATTACGGTTTTTAAAAGTTTTCAAAAGTTCTACAGTATCTGTGTGTTCATATCCCAACATATCTTTCCAGCGACCGTAATACATACGTATAAGACGTTCGTGTTCGGGATACATGGCTACTCTTTCATCAGTAGCCTTTTGAAGGGAGTAACCAGCATCTTGGTTTTCATTCCATTCCCATGAGCAAATGGTATTTAAAAAGTGACTCATTTCTTCTTGATTCCCTCTAAATTCTTTTAAAAAGACATAAGCAGGGTTCCAGTCTATAAGCACACCGCCAAAATCAAAAATCAGGGTATTTATTTTATTCATAGGGTTTCATCTTTAGGTTTGTTTTGAGACATTAAAAAAGCTTTTAAGAAACGGTCTATATCTCCATTGAGCACATCTTCAACGGCTGCCGTTTCCTCTTGGGTCCTGACATCTTTTATTAGTTTGTAGGGGTGGAGTACATAGTTTCTAATTTGAGAGCCCCACTCAATTTTCATTTTACCCGCTTCGATATCTTCACGCGCCGCCATGCGTTTTTGCAATTCAATTTCATACAATTGCGAGCGAAGCATTTGCATAGCACGATCACGGTTGTCGTGTTGCGACCTTGTTTCGGAGCAAGATATTTGTATACCTGAAGGCTTGTGTACCAGTTGTACTTTGGTTTCAACTTTGTTTACATTTTGCCCACCTGCACCACTAGATCGCGCTGTTGTAATTTCAATGTCAGCGCTGTTGATCTCTATTTCAATAGAATCATCGACCAATGGATATGCATAAACAGATGCAAAGCTTGTGTGGCGCTTTGCATTACTGTCAAAAGGAGAGATGCGCACCAGCCTGTGTACGCCGTTTTCACCTTTAAGCCAGCCAAAGGCATAATGCCCCTCTATTTCTAGAGTAACTGTTTTAATACCGGCCACATCGCCCTCTTGGTGATTTAATTCTCTGATTTTAAATCCTTTTCTGTCTGCCCACATCTGATACATCCGCATTAACATAGCTGCCCAATCACAACTTTCAGTACCGCCAGCACCTGCCGTTACTTGTATTACGGCACTTAGGTTATCCCCTTCATCTGAAAGCATATTTTTAAACTCCAGTTCCTCGAAGTGGTTAATTGTAGTTTCAAAATGACGCTTGAGTTCTGCCTCGTCGACTTCATCAGACTTAAAGAATTCAAGTAATACCTCTAAATCTTCAACGAGTTGAGTGGCTTTTTCATAATCGTTAATCCATTGCTTAGTGCTTCTCAATTCACGCATGAATTGTTCCGCTTTTTTGGAGTCATTCCAAAAATTGGGATCTAGGGTTTTTTCTTCTTTATTAGCAACATCAATGCTTCGCGCATCAATGTCAAAGATACCTCCTCAGCGCTCCCAGGCGCTCTATCAGACTTTTAAGCTGGTCTTGGTTCAATTTTTTTGTACTTTAGAATTGTAAAAATACATCATTATGACCTCAAAACTCACCATATCCGCTTATTTTTGTCTGCTAATTAGCTGTACCCACATGACACATACTCCTCCTGATGCTAGTCCCAAAGACAAAGAATTGTCCATTCATGGCGATACGCGTATTGATCCTTACTACTGGCTTAACAACCGAGAGGATCCAGAAGTAATCCAATATCTTGAAGACGAAAACAGTTATACCAAAGCTGTCCTCAAGTCTACGGAAAAGATGCAAAAGCAACTTTTTGAGGAAATGAAGGGACGTATAAAGAAAGACGACAGTTCTGTACCTTATTTTTTAAATGAGTACTGGTACATCCGCCGATATGAAAAGGGAAAGGATTATCCAATTTTCACCCGTAAACACAAAACACTGGATGCAACGGAAGAAATATTGTTAGATGTAAACGAATTAGCCAAAGACTTGGCTTATTGTCAAGTTTCAGGACTGAGCGTGAGCCCTGATAATACCAAGTTGACTTACGGAATTGACACCTTGTCGAGACGTATTTACACCATCAAAGTCAAAGATTTGACTAGTGGTAAAATGCTTAAAGACGAAATTCACGGTGTGAGTTCCTATGCAGCTTGGGCCGCAGACAGCGAAACCTTCTTTTATACTTCAAAAGATGAAGAAACCCTTCGCACAGATAAGATTTACCGTCATGAAATAGGCAGCAACCAAGCTGATGATGTCATGGTTTTTGAAGAAAAAGATGAAACTTTTTACACCTTTGTTTATCCCTCAAAATCTCGCGAATACATCATGATTGGCTCTACCAGCACCATGACTTCTGAATACCAGTTTTTACCTAGTAATAGCCCTAAGGGTAAGTTTGAGACCATTCAAAAACGAGTGCGCGGCTTAGAGTATAGTGTCGCTCATTTTGAAGACAATTTTTATTTGTCCACAAATGCTGACAACAGCACCAATTTTAAGTTGGTCAAAGCACCCGTATCATCACCTAATATGAAAAATTGGACTGATGTACTCCCGCACCGTGACGATGTCCTGTTGGAGGGCGTTGAGCTTTTCCGAGATTTTATGGTGGTTTCTGAGCGCATCAACGGCTTACTTCAGTTAAGAGTTGTAAGATGGGACGCTAGCGAAGATTATTATATAGATTTTGAAAGCGAGACCTATTCTGCTTCTCTAGGAACAAATGTTGATTTTGATGCCGAAACCTTTAGGTACAATTTCACTTCATTGACAACTCCCTCTAGTGTTATAGATTACAATACAACTACGAAAAGTAAAGAAGTTAAAAAAGAGCAGGAAGTGCTAGGTGGCTCTTTTGATAAATCCAATTATGTTGCTGAGCGCTTATGGGCCACTGCCGATGATGGTGCGAAAATCCCAATTTCATTAGTACGCCATAAAGACACAGCAGTAACTTCAAAAACACCCTTGCTACAATATGGCTATGGTTCTTATGGAAATACTATTGATCCTTATTTTTCATCTGTTCGATTGAGTTTATTGGACAGGGGATTTGTATTTGCAATTGCCCATGTCAGAGGCGGAGAGTACTTGGGAAGAACTTGGTATGAAAACGGTCGGCAACTTACTAAAAAGAATACATTCACAGATTTTATCGCTTGTTCAAAATTTCTAATTGACAATTCATATACTTCATCAGCACACCTCTATGCTATGGGGGGATCAGCCGGGGGATTGTTGATGGGAGCAATAATGAATATGGCACCGGAACTGTACAAAGGAATTGTTGCAGCAGTTCCTTTTGTTGATGTAGTAACGACTATGCTAGATGATTCTATTCCGCTCACAACTGGAGAGTATGACGAATGGGGTAATCCAAACGATGAAACGTATTATCATTATATCAAATCCTACTCGCCATATGACAATGTTAAGCCAGTGTCATATCCAAACACATTGATAACAACGGGCTTGCATGATTCCCAAGTGCAATATTGGGAGCCTGCAAAATGGGTGGCCAAACTTCGTGACGAACAACAAGGAGATAATCTGATTCTTTTGCACACCAACATGGACGCGGGTCATGGCGGTGCATCTGGAAGATTTGAAGCATTAAAAGAAGTTGCAATGGAATACGCTTTCCTTCTGTATTTAGAAAAGAATTAGGATAAATGATGTTTTGTTGATTTTTATTAAATTTGCTCACCAATATTTCCGCACGACTTGTGCCACAATATGACAACTAATAAAATAACCGCACACAAAAGCGCATTAGAGCTGATTGGAAATACACCACTCGTCAAGCTCAACCGCATTACTGATGACCTCAAAGGTGACTTTTATGCCAAAGTTGAAGCCTTTAATCCAGGTCATTCCAACAAGGATAGGATTGCACTTCACATTATAGAACAGGCTGAGGAAAAAGGCATTTTAATGCCTGGCAGCACCATTATTGAAACGACATCTGGTAATACGGGCTACAGTTTGGCTATGGTTAGCATCATCAAAGGATATGATTGCATACTGGCTGTTACTTCTAAATCTTCCCCAGACAAGATAGATATGCTGAGATCTATGGGTGCTAAGGTATACGTTTGTCCAGGGCACGTTAGTGCTGACGATCCACGATCATACTACCAAGTGGCTAAACGATTGAGTGAGGAGATTGAGGGGTCTATTTATATCAATCAGTACTTTAACGAACTCAACACAGAAGCTCATTATCTTACTACTGGCCCAGAAATATGGAACCAAACAGCAGGAAAGATTACGCACTTGATAGCCAGTAGTGGCACAGGTGGTACTATTTCTGGAATTGGTCGTTATTTAAAAGAACAAAATAAAGATGTTCAGATCATAGGCGTTGACGCTTATGGTTCTGTTTTGAAAAAATTTCACGAAACACAAGAGTTTGATTCAAATGAAATATACCCTTATCGCATAGAGGGACTTGGCAAAAACCTCATTCCTTCTGCTACAGATTTTGATGTCATTGATCATTTTGAAAAAGTAACAGATGAGGAAAGTGCGCATACCGCACGAGAAATAGCCAAAAAAGAAGGTTTGTTTGTTGGATACACTTCAGGAGCAGCGCTTCAAGCTGCTCGCCAGCTGGATAATGAGGGCACTTTTTTTGATGAAAACAGTGTTGTAGTCATTATTTTTTGTGATCATGGCTCTCGTTATATGAGTAAAATTTACAGCGATAAATGGATGCGGGAACAAGGCTTTTTCGATGCCAAAAATATCGAAAAGGAAAAACCCATTGAGTATATTCGTTAAATCCGCATTAGCTCATATCAGCTTTATACCTATATTTGTAACAACTTAAAAACCAATACATTGACGAACGACTTATTTGCAAAAATCCGCAATAATAAAGGGCCACTTGGAAAGTGGGCATCTGTAGCTGAAGGTTATTTCGCATTTCCCAAACTTGAAGGTGAGATAGGTAACCGCATGTATTTTCAAGGACAAGAAGTGATCACTTGGAGTGTTAATGATTATTTGGGACTTGCCAATCACCCTGAAGTTCGTGCGATTGATGCCAAGGCCGCTGCCGAACACGGTTCTGCCTATCCCATGGGTGCGCGTCTTATGTCTGGTCATACTTCCTATCACGAACAATTACAAGATGAGTTGGCTGAATTTGTTGGTAAAGAAGCAGCTTATGTACTGAATTTCGGCTACCAAGGCATACTTTCTACTATTGACACTTTAGTCTCTAAAAATGATGTTATAGTATACGATGTTGATTCGCATGCATGTATTGTAGATGGCGTTCGCTTGCACGTAGGAAAACGCTTTACCTTTCGTCACAACGACATTGAGAGTCTTGAAAAAAACTTACAGCGCGCCACACGTGTAGCCAATGAAACTGGTGGAGGTATTTTGGTGATTTCTGAAGGTGTATTTGGTATGCGTGGCGAACAAGGGCGTTTACGTGAAATTGCAGCCCTTAAAGAAAAATACGGATTCCGTTTTTTAGTTGATGATGCTCATGGCTTCGGAACCCTAGGAGCAACTGGTGCTGGGGCAGGAGAGGAGCAAGGTGTTATGGACGATATTGATGTGTACTTTGCCACATTTGCTAAGTCTATGGCAAGCACGGGCGCTTTTATTGCTGGTGATAAGGAAATCATGGACTACATGAAGTACAATATGCGTTCACAAGTATTTGCAAAGTCATTACAAATGGTGTTGGTCAAAGGAGCGCTGAAAAGATTAGAAATGTTACGTACGATGCCAGAGTTAAAAGCGAAACTTTGGGAAAATGTAAACGCACTTCAATCAGGTTTAAAAGCGCGCGGATTTGATATTGGTACTACACAAAGTTGTGTTACGCCGGTTTACCTAAAAGGAAGTATTTTAGAAGCAATGGTTTTGGTAAAAGACCTTCGAGAAAACTACGGTATATTTTGTTCTATTGTCGTTTATCCAGTCATACCTAAAGGACTTATTTTATTGCGTCTTATTCCTACATCATCACACACACTTGAAGATGTGAGTGAAACTTTGGAAGCCTTTTCTTCCATTCGTGAGAAGTTAACTTCTGGAGTATATAAGCGCTTGTCGGAAAGTCTTGCAGCTACAGCAGACGCTTAGTCTTCGGCATAGATGGCTACAACAGGGCTGCCATCCAGTGAAATATAACCTCTGAACATCCCTGGTGTATTGAAAGGCATGACTACATGGCCTTGGCTATCAAGACCAATAACCCCTCCTGCGCCTCCTTTTTCTTTTAATGCAGCAATGACTTCTGTTGATGCCTTTTCGATGGAATGTCCTGCATATTTCATTCGTGCAGCTATATCGTGTGCAACAACATTTCGGATAAAAAACTCCCCATGTCCAGTAGCCGAAATACCACAAACGTCATTTTCGGCATACGTCCCTGCTCCAATAACGGGTACGTCCCCAATGCGACCATAGCGTTTATTGGTCATACCTCCAGTAGATGTACCAGCAGCTAGATTTCCATTTACATCCAGTGCTACAGCACCTACAGTACCTAATTTTTCTTGACTTGGCACGTTCACGGCAACCTTAACCTCTTTAAGCCTGTCGAAGTTTTTTTGAGTAAAAAAGTATGATGGATCAACTTGCTTGAGTCCTTGCTCTACGGCAAATTCTTCCGCTCCTTGTCCACTCAAAAAAACATGAACCGAGTGATCCAATACTGCACGGGCAACTTGAATGGGATTTTTTATTGTTGATATCCCAGTAGCTGCTCCAGCATCACCAGTTGCCCCATTCATGATCGCACTGTCCATTTCATTGGTTTCATTATAGGTAAATACTGAGCCTTTTCCCGCATTAAATAATGGAGAGTCTTCAAGGTGTTCAATGGCCAATTGAACTGCATCTAGACTACTTCCTCCATTTTTAATAATACCTCTTCCTTTGATTAGGGCTGCTTCTAAAGTTTTTATATAAGCATTTTCCATACTATCAGAAACGCTTTCTCGGGAAATCCAACCTGCACCACCATGAATAACAAGTACGGCTTTAGGGGCTTCAGGGATTGGTCTATTACAACTCATGGCAGTTATAAATAAAATGAAAGAGAACAGTAGACGAAACATGATGACAGGTAATTTCATCTAATTTAAAAAAAATTAACCTGCTAATTGAATTGTTAAAAGTATTATGTTGGCTATCAATCCAAATATGAAAATATAAAACACTTTTTTCACGTGAATCTGGGCTAATATTGCGCCTAGATACATTGTAGTTGCAGTAACACAACAAAGCAATTGAAACATATCCCAAAGATCTGGGATTCCTTGCAGTATATAATAAACAGCAATAGAGCCAATACAGGCCTGAATGATGATGGTTAAGGGAATAAGTTGGAAGTAGCTTCCAGCAAAATAACGATAGGCATTGGTAATCATAATTGTAAAATTTGGGTACTATAAAATTACGCATTTTTTATGAAAAAAGGATAAAGGCTTAAAAACCATCAATTTTTTCTATTTTTGTAAAAATATTTTGGATGAGCCAAAAGCAACTACTTAGTGCCGAAGACCTGCGCATCATCCTTTTTCGTTTAGCTTGTCAACTTAAAGAAACCCACGGCGACTTCTCTAAAACTGTCCTTGTCGGGTTGCAGCCGCGTGGCGTTCGATTAGCAAAACGTCTGTTGCATATTTTACAACATCATTATAAGGTTGCAGATGTAAAGCTCAGCCAGCTTGACATTACTTTTTTTAGGGATGACTTTAGAAGAAGTGATAAGGTCTTAAATGCCAATGTTAACAATATGGAAGTTGGCGTTGAGAACAAGCGCATTGTTTTAATAGATGACGTTTTATACACGGGCAGAAGTATTCGCGCTGCATTGACAGCTATTGACTCTTATGGACGTCCAGAGGAAGTACAACTTCTAACCTTAATTGATCGCAGATTTTCAAGACATCTGCCTATACAACCTGATTTTTGTGGTCGACAAGTTGATGCTATTCAAAACGAGCTTGTTGTGGTTTGTTGGCAAGAAGAAGACAATGAAGATGCAGTATTTCTGGTAAACAAATAATATGAGCGAATTAAGCGTAAAGCATTTATTGGGTATCAAATATCTCACAGAAGCAGATATCCAGCTTATTTTTGATACAGCTACCCAATTTAAAGAAGTAATCAATCGCCCAATCAAAAAGGTTCCTTCATTACGCGACATTACCATAGCCAATCTTTTCTTTGAAAATAGCACACGAACTAAGCTGTCTTTTGAGCTGGCTCAGAAAAGATTATCAGCTGATGTAATAAATTTTGCATCTTCTGTATCATCTCTGAAGAAAGGAGAAACCTTAATAGATACGGTAAATAATATTTTATCAATGAAAGTTGACATGGTGGTGATGCGTCATTCCAGTCCAGGTGCTGCTAGCTTTCTGGCAAAACACGTGGACGCAACCATCATCAATGCTGGCGATGGTGCACATGAGCACCCTACACAAGCATTGCTCGACACCTTTTCCATTAATGAACGCCTTGGCGATGTTGCTGGAAAAAAAGTAGTTATCATTGGAGATATTCTCCATTCAAGAGTTGCTTTATCCAATATTTTTGCCCTTCAAAAATTGGGCGCTGAGGTTTGTGTGTGCGGCCCAAAAACACTAATACCCAAACATATTACTAGCTTGGGCGTTAAGGTAGAGACCGATGTAAATAAAGCCTTGAAGTGGTGTGATGTGGCTAATGTTTTAAGGGTACAATTTGAACGTATGTCTGCAAGCTATTTCCCATCCAATAGGGAGTATGCTGCTTTTTATGGGATCACTAAGCCCATGCTTGACGCTTTGGACAAAGAAATTATCATTATGCATCCAGGTCCTATCAATAGGGGGGTCGAACTGTCTAGTGCGGTTGTTGATTCTAACCAAGCCATTATTTTGGATCAAGTGGAAAATGGTGTGGCAATTCGAATGGCTGTATTATATTTACTTGCTGAAAAAATTAACCATGCAAATTAGTCAACACGATAATACTACTGTTTTTTCTTGGGATAGTTCAGACCCAATAGGTGTAGATTTTAGAAATCTTGTCAAAGGACACTATAAAAATATGCACCAGCAGAATATTGTTATTGACCTGTCCGAAATCAAATCATTGAAGCCTAAACACGTTTTAGAATTTTCTGAGCTCAATACGTATAACAAGAAGAAAGTATTGAAATCATTTGTTGTTGTTGTTGGAACGATGTCTGTAAGTCAACTACCCGATGATATAGCTACGGCCCCAACGCTACAAGAGGCACTTGATATTGTTGATATGGAGGAGATTGAACGTGATTTGGGGCATTGATGAAGCTAACTATACTGGGTTGCCATTCTGCCACCCCTCACGAGAAAAAAAATCCTACAGCCCAGTTATTAGAAATTAAAGGGTATCGTTTTCTTGTTGATTGCGGAGAAGGAACCCAAGTGCAATTACGAAAGGCTAAGGTTTCTTTTGTTCATATCAAGCACATATTTATTTCTCATTTACACGGAGATCATTTCTATGGTCTGCCAGGTCTGGTATCATCTTTTCGCTTATTAGGTCGCGAGGCTCCACTTCATATTTATGGTCCGAAAGGAATTAAGGAAGCCCTGCTTTTACTATTGAAATTATCCAAATCTAATATGAATTACCCTCTTCATTTTCATGAATTATCTTCGGATCAGTCTGAATGTATTTATGAAGACGAAAGCGTACTAGTACGCACCATACCCTTAAAGCATCGCATTTACACCAACGGTTTTTTGTTCGAAGAAAAAGTCGGATTTAGAAGAATTGACGCAGATGCAGCCCAAGCAGCAGGTATTGATAAAAGTCAATATCGTTTATTGCAGCAAGGACAAGATGTGGAAAGCAATGATGGTACTTTAGTTGAAAATAACAAAGTCACTTTTGCTCCTCATCCTGTTATGAAGTATGCATATTGTAGTGACACGGCTTACCACCCTCCTATAATTGACATCATTCACAAAGCGGATTGGTTGTACCACGAAGCCACTTTTTTAAATCAACACAAAGCTTTGGCAACACAAACCAAGCACAGTACTGCACAACAGGCAGCTGAGATTGCTAAAAAAGCTGAAGTAGGTCGCTTGATTTTAGGTCATTACTCCTCAAGATATAAAGACTTAGGACTGTTTGTTGATGAAGCAAAAGCTGTATTTCCAAATGTAATCTTAGCAGCAGATGGTGCTGTGATTTCATAGCGCATTTTTGTACATTTATAAAATGGAAAGAGACTTTGGACATCTTCGTAAAAACTATGAGGCAAATGTTCTTGACGAGACACAACTTCCCAATTCGCCTACTGTTCTGTTCAATCAATGGTTTGATGAGGTAACACAAAGTGGTGGCGTTGCGGAAGTAAATGCCATGACCCTTAGTTCTATTGATGATACTGGAAAAATCAAGGCCCGTATTGTATTATTGAAAGAGTTATCTTCAGAAGGATTTGTTTTTTATACAAATTACAACAGTGATAAATGTAGGGCACTGTTTGCCAACCCTAAGGTAAGTTTGTCTTTCTTTTGGCCAAATCTAGAGCGGCAAGTCATTATTTCTGGAACAGCTACGAAAATAGCTCCTGAAGTATCAGACGCTTATTTTGCTTCACGACCAAAAGGAAGTCAAATTGGTGCTCATGTATCCCCTCAAAGCAATGTTATTGCTTCAAGAGAAGTTTTAGAGGCACGTCAAGCAGCACTAGAAAAACAGTTTGAAGGAAAGGATATTCCACGTCCCTCACACTGGGGCGGTATTGTAGTTGATTCTTTTGAAATCGAGTTCTGGCAGGGTAGACCCAATCGATTACACGATCGTATTGTTTACTCAAAGGGTGATGACGTTTGGTCAAAACAGCGTATAGCACCTTAACAAACACATTAACGCCCCGCAACTATTTAAAGATGAAAACATGGATCATGATGCGTCATGGAAAGTCTTCTTGGGAACTAAATGTTTCTGATAAAGACCGTCCCCTTAATCAACGAGGAATTGATGATGCACATAAAATGGGCGCCTTTTTGCAAGATCAACAATGTGCTGTTGATGCTGTTTTTTCAAGCCCTGCTATACGAGCTGCACACACTGCACTGATTGTATCTTTAGAAATGAATTTGCCAATGCATATGGTGTCTTTTAGCGAATCTTTGTATGATTTTTCTGGTGAAGACGTATTGGAGTTTGTCCGATGTCTTGATGATGCTATCGATACAGTGATGACTTTTGGTCATAATAACGCCTGTACTTCTTTGGCACATTCTTTATCGGATTTTACTGGGGATAACATTCCAACAGCTGGTGCTGTCCTTTTTCGCTTTGATGTATCTTTGTGGTCAGAGATTACTAAAGCAAATACTGAATATTTTTTTCCAAAAACCATAGCCAAGCCGTGACACTTCCATTTGTAAATCGTGAATTGAGTTGGTTAGACTTTAACCGCCGTGTTTTGCAAGAGGCGCAAGACGAAAGCGTGCCTTTGATTGAGCGTGTTCGTTTTATAGGAATTTTTTCAAATAATTTGGATGAGTTTTTTAAGGTGCGCTATGCAACAGTCAAACGTATTGCGCAGATGGAGGCAGCTTCAAAATCTTCTGATACCACTAATGCAGAAGCGCTCTTGCAGGAGATTACCCAAAAGACTATTGCGCTTCAAGATGAAAGTTTTCAAACCATACAGCAACTAACTGCTGATTTGGCAGAAGAGAATATTTTTATTTTGGACGAAACCGCTCTTGATGAAGAACAAATTGAATTTGTTCATACATTTTTTACTCAGAAAGTAAGCCCTACCTTACTCACCATACTTATCAATGACAATAGCTTGTTGCCCAGCAATAGAGGAAACAACGCTTTTTTAGCTGTTCGTATTGAGCAACAAGATGGTGGTTCACAGTTTGCGCTTATTCAAATGCCAACTGATATAGAGCGTATTGTTGTATTGCCTTCTCGTAATGGAAAACAATTTGTGATGTTATTAGATGATCTTATTCGTCATCAAATGAAACACATTTTCCAAATATTCTCACCTATTAAAATTAAGGCGCACATGGTAAAGTTTACTCGCGATGCCGAGCTTGATTTTGACGACGATATCAATAAAAGCTATGTTGAAAAAGTAGCTTCTAGTGTCCGCGATAGAGTAGAAGGTGATCCTGTTCGTTTTGTTTATGATAAAAATATTGATGAAGACACTCTTGAGATTCTGTTAGAAAAATTTCAAATTGGTTCTAGAGATAGTATAATTCCTGGGGGTCGCTATCACAACAGGAGGGACTACATCAAGTTTCCTAGTTTAGGACGCCATGATTTGCTTTATGACAAAAAGCCTCCATTGCCTGTTGCCGGCTTTTCTTTGGAAAAAAGTATTTTGTCCCAAATAAGCGAACGCGACTTTTTGCAGTTTACTCCTTACCACAGCTTTGCTTATGTTGTTAGTTTTTTAAGAGAAGCTTCACTAGACCCAAAAGTCAAGAGTATATCCATCACGATATACCGTTTGTCAAGTGAATCTCATGTAGCAAATGCACTTATTCAAGCAGCGCGAAATGGCAAGCAGGTGACTGTGCAAATTGAGTTGCAAGCACGTTTTGATGAGGCAGCTAATATTCGTTATGCAGAAATACTAAAAAATGAAGGTGTACGTCTTATTTTTGGAATACCTAGTCTAAAGGTCCATTCCAAGACCTGTTTGGTTCAACGCCAAGAAGGTGATAAACTCATGCGCTACGGTTTTATAAGCACAGGTAACTTTAACGAGTCTACAGCTCGTATATACACCGATTACACGCTTTTTACTGCCAATCAGCAAATTTTAAAAGAAGTTAATAAGGTATTTACCTTTTTAGAGAAAAGCTATAAAATACCAGTTCACAAACACCTGTTGATTTCTCCATTTTCTACCTCAAGAGGCTTTAAAGAGCGTATTGTACGTGAAATGGCGTTGGCAAAAGCTGGGAAGAATGCACTTATACGTATTAAAATAAACAACATTACCAATTATGATATGGTTGCTGCACTTTACGAAGCCAGCCAAGCCGGTGTACAAATACGAATGATTGTTCGTGGAATTTGTTGTCTGGTTCCTGGAGTGCCTGGAATCAGTGATAATATTGAAGTCATTAGCATTGTTGACCGTTTTTTAGAGCATCCTCGAATGGTTATTTTTGAAAACAGTGGTGATAGAGAAATATACATTTCTTCAGCCGATTGGATGACTCGTAACCTAGATAATCGTGTCGAGGTAACCTGTCCTATTTATGACAAAGACATACAACAAGAACTTGTAGATACTTTTGAGTTGAGTTGGAATGACAATGTAAAGGCACGCTGGGTAAATGATGATGCTAAACCTGTTTACCGCAATAATGGTGCTGCCACACTCCGTTCACAAGAGGCCACCTATTCATATTATCAGAATAAACTAAAATCCCCTTGAGAATCTCTAAATATGCTGCTATTGACATAGGCTCAAACGCGGTACGTTTGTTGGTCAGTAATGTCATTGAGCGTAAAAACAAACCAACCCTTTTTACCAAAAATGCCATGGTTCGTGTTCCCATAAGACTGGGTCAGGATACTTTTACGCATGGCTCTATTGGAATGCCGAATCAGCAGCGTATGATTGATGCCATGCTATCTTTCAAAAAGCTAATGGGAGTTCACGGCGTATCTCACTATATGGCTTGCGCCACTTCTGCGCTTCGTGAAGCTAAGAATGGTTTGGAACTGATTGAGCGTATTTTAAAAGAAACCGAAGTAGCCATTGAAATTATTGATGGAAAACGAGAAGCAGAGATCATCGCTATGACGGATTTATATGATGTTATGAAACCTCATAAATCCTATCTCCTTGTTGATGTTGGTGGCGGAAGTACCGAACTTACGGTAATTGATCGTGGTAAGACTATAGCCTCAAAGTCTTTTAAAATTGGAACAGTTCGACTGCTGAACAAAATGGTAGCTAACAAAGAAATGGCGTCTTATCAAAAATGGATTGAAAAGCACACACGAAAACTCGAACGCCTTTCTGTTGTGGGTTCGGGCGGTACCATTAACAAGGTTTTTAAGCTTTCAGGTGTGAAGATAGGAAAGCCTCTGTCTTATATTTTACTTTCAGAGTATTATGAATACTTAAAAAAGCGTACGCATAAAGAGTTAATCGTAGACCTGAAGTTAAATCAAGATCGTGCAGACGTCATAGTACCTGCAGTACACATTTATCTTTTGGCCATGAAAAAGTCGGGTGCCAATAAAATTTATGTTCCAAAAGTTGGTTTGGCAGACGGTATGATTAAACTTTTATATAAAGAGCTACACTAGCAATAGATAGCGTTTATTAGTATTCCAAGTTAAATTTTTTCTTAAATAGCTCTAATGCTGGGTTTTTTTCAGCGAGGGCATGGTACTTATCTTGGTTGGTATAAACAAACTTCTTTTCTTCTTTCACTTCTAAGTGTACCTTTAGCGTAAGCGCATCATTAGAAAGCTGATCACGTAAATAGGTCATCAGTTCATTGCTGTTTTTTTCAAGTTCAACTCTGTTGGTGTCGTTTGGAACTGCGTAATGGATTTCAGTTTTATTCTTAAGCCTAGGAATGTCAAGCTGTAATAAAGCAACCATATTCTTCTCTCCATTAACAGCAATAATTTCACTAAATTTTTTCCAGTGCTGCTCAATACTTTCTTGATTAACTTCACTTTCACGTACTTCTTTGTCCTCGGAAGCAGAAACGACCTTGTTTTTGTGTTCTTTTTGAACTTTTAAACTTGACAATGACAGACCTGAAACTCCTTGTGAAGACAAATCTAACTGTATGACCTCCTCTTTTTCAGGAACCTCAAGGGGTTTTTCTATTTGTTGATTTTTTTCATCAGCCCTTTCTGCAGTATTTTCTGCGGTTTCGCTTGGTTCAATAACGACCTCGGCTGTTGGCGTTAAAACGGTTTCAGTTAAATTTTCTGTTGGAGTCGAAGAACTTTCTACCTCTTTTTGCAGTGTTTTTTTTGGGACAACACCATCAAAAGCTTTTATGTAGGGTTTACTGTTTTTTTTTTCACCTTCGTTCAGCGAGGCTACTTGCATCAAGCACAACTCAACTTGCAAATGTGGGTGAAGGCTGTTTTTGTATTGAAGTGCGTATTTGTTGGTTAAATCAAGGGCATCTAGCAAAAAGGCTTTGGATACTTGTTTTGCTTGGGTCATAAATGCAGTTTCTGTTTCTGCATCTACTTCCAACAATTGTGTTGTGCCTTCATTTTGACACATCATCAAGTCCCTGAAGTGCTTTGATAAACCGTTGATGAAATGATAGCCATCAAAACCTAGTTCTAACAACTGATTGAATCGCAAGATGCTGTTGTGTAAATCCCCATTATGTAGTAATTCGGTAATGTCCAAATAACTGTCATAATCCAAAATATTTAAGTTTAGTGAAACATGCTTTGCTGTAAGCTTTTCACCAGCGTAGCTAATCATCCGATCAAATATAGAGAGTGCGTCTCGCATAGCGCCGTCTGCCTTCTGGGCAATGAGGTGCAAGGCTTTATCTTCTGCATCCACCCCTTCACGATCTGCAATCACTTTCAAATAATCTTGGGCATCTTTTGGGCTTATGCGTTTAAAATCAAAAATTTGACATCTCGACAATATTGTCGGTATGATTTTTTGTTTTTCTGTAGTGGCAAGTATGAAAATGGCATGTTGTGGCGGTTCCTCTAAAGTCTTTAGAAAGGCATTAAAGGCAGCCGTACTTAGCATATGCACCTCATCAATGATATATACTTTATAACTTCCTTTTTGGGGTGGAATGCGTACTTGCTCAATAAGACTCCTTATGTCGTCAACAGAGTTGTTTGAGGCCGCATCAAGTTCAAATACATTGAAAGCAAAATCTTCATTTGGGTCAATATCAGCATCAAGGCTGTTAATTTTTTTAGCAAAAATACGCGCACAGGTGGTTTTGCCTACGCCTCTTGGTCCACAGAAAAGCATCGCCTTAGCAATCTTCCCTAAATCAATGGCATTTTGCAAAGTTTGTGTGATGGCTTGTTGACCAACTACGTCTGAAAAAGTCTGTGGTCTGTATTTTAAAGCCGATACTATAAATTCACCCATGAGGTAAAGATAAACAAACTCACCTTTTTGTCCTATGATAAATTAGATACAAATGGGGGAATAGTGTATTTTTGTTTTGCAGGCCTCCTTATCGCTCCGCCTTGGCGGAGAGGAAAGTCCGGACACCATAGCGCAGTATAGCGGGTAACGCCCGTCGCTTTGATTTATCAGAGTAGGACCAGTGCAACAGAAAGCAAGTACAGTTCGGCTGTAGTGAAA
>JAQWKF010000013.1 GCA_029247985.1 Flavobacteriaceae bacterium | reverse complement strand
CCAACCGAAACCGAGCGTGCACGCAAGCAACGCCGTTTTTACGGAGGTGAAGTCGATGGTATTTCTCGACAATTGGCACGCTACGTCCACAAAATGACCAAAACGTATATGCCCGAGCTGAATCCCCTACTAATTTATCGTTTAGACCGATTTGGTCGTGGTGGTCACCATCGCCCTTTCAACGATGTTGGTTTTGCAGGTATACGCATTATGGAAGCCCATGAAAACTACAACCGCCAGCATCAGGATATTCGCAATCAAGACGGGATCGCTTATGGCGATGTATTGTCAGGCGTAAATGCAGCCTATGCAGCCAAACTTACGGCGGTAAATGCCATATCATTAGCATCCTTGGCTTGGGCACCAGCAGCACCAAAAGAAGTTGCCATAGGAGGTGTAGTAGCCCCTAGCACTCGATTGGAATGGGTGGCTTCTGAAAGCCCAAACACAGCGGGCTATATGGTGTATTGGCGGGATACTACCTCACCTACCTGGGCGTTTAGCAAATATGTGGGTAATACCACAGAAACCGTCCTTGAGGGGATTGTGTTAGATAATTATTTGTTTGGTGTAGCTGCTGTAGGTAGGGATGGGCACCAAAGCACCGTGGTGTTTCCCTCCAAAGTGCTGCGCTAATCCGAATATTTTATTACTTTAGTAGTACACAACGCATCTCGGCGAGACCCCCAAGTCTGTTCTACTTCCGAAAAGTGTATCATTTGGTTTTTTGGACATTTTCTTGTGGGTAAATAACTGTTTATCTGCGTATCAATTATGCTAAGTAAATGACGGAAGTTGAACCCAATATTGACAACTATCTAGACAACCATTACATTCAAAAAAGCAATTGGTTAAGGGCGGCTGTTTTGGGCGCAAACGATGGTATTTTATCCACCGCTAGTATCGCCATTGGCGTTGCCTCAGCTAGTGACAACAGTGAAACCATTGTACTAGCTACACTTGCAGGGCTTATAGCTGGCGCTTTGTCGATGGCGGCTGGTGAGTATGTGTCTGTGAGTTCCCAGACAGATATTGAGCAGTCGGATATAGAAAGAGAAAAAAAAGAACTAGCAGAAATGCCAGAAGCAGAGCTTAAACTATTGGCTGCGCTTTATGAAAAAAGAGGGCTAAAGAAAAAAACAGCCAAAATCGTTGCGGAAGAACTTACCGAACATGATGCACTTGCAGCGCATGTCAGAGATGAGCTTGGGTTAAATGAGATAAGCAAAGCAAAGCCTATTCAAGCTGCTATTTCGAGCTGTTTGGCCTTTATCTCTGGCGGCGCACTTCCGCTAGTTGTAGTGCTTACATTACCCGTACAACACTTGAAATACACACTCTATGTTTCTGCCCTGTTTTTTTTAATTCTATTGGGAATCGTAGTTGCAAAAACAGGAGGCTCCAGCGTCTTTAAGGCAATCGTTAGAATAAGTTTTTGGGGCACCACCGCTATGGGCCTAACCGCATGGGTTGGTCATCTATTCAAAATAACCATTTAACAACTATAATTATGAATGAAGCACACCTACATTTAGCCATTAACCATTTTCCCATCATTCTGCCTATTGTTGGCTTAATACTACTCATCGCAGGAGGGGTTTTAAAATCAAGCATACTAAAGCGAACCGCATATATGTTTTACATCCTGGCTGCCCTGCTAACTGGTGCTGCCTATTCTAGTGGAGAAGCTGCTGAGCACTTCATAGAAGACCTTCCAGGGGTTGAGGAAAAATATATGGAACTACACGAAGAAGCAGCAGAAACCTTTTCTTGGATCATGTATGTATTAGGTGGTTTTTCACTGGTTGGTATATGGGCCCACTTAAAGCGGAAAACATTTGGAAGATGGATAAGCTACCTCACAATTATTTTAACAATAACAGCCTTGTACTATGCCAAGCAAACAGGAACAACAGGTGGTGAAATAATGCATGCCGAAATCAGATCTGGTAGTTCAACACATATTATGGAAAATGAAAATTATGAAGCTAATTAAGACCTGCAGTAATGTTAAATAAATTTTTACTAATTTAGTTTAGAACAATTCCCCAAATCTGTTCTTTAATTTTATTTCCATAAATATTATACGGGCTTATTTGGTGTGTTCCTTGCTGCCTCAATAGCAGCCATTCAAACATTAACCTTTTAATCTCTTATTATGAATTCAGAATTAAAATTAACTTCAACAGGAATCAGTTACCTGAACCAAGCTAGAAAATGGACTCATTTTCTTGCCATTTTAGGTTTTATCGGCACTGGAATTATTGTAATTGTAGCACTGTTCCTGAGTAGTATTCTCGCTATGTTCAGTGGGATGGACAGCAGTTATGGTGTAAGCGACATAGGTGCCATAGGGACAGGAACCGTAACTGTTTTTTACCTTGTTTTAGCTATTATTTATTTTTTCCTTAGCCTTTATCTGTATCGCTTTTCCATACGTATCAAAGCTGCCGTGCATGAACAGAATAGCACACTACTTGAAGATGGATTGAAAAACCTAAAATCCTATTGGAAGTTAACAGGGGTTTTAACAGCAGTTATGTTAAGTATTTATTTCTTATTTCTCTTGATAACTCTCCTGTTTGGAGCAGCGTTTGCTAGCATGTAAGACTTACAAAAAGCCCTTTTCCTGCATCCATTCGTCGTTGTACATCTTGCCTACATAACGACTTCCTGAGTCGTGCAGCAGGACTACAACCACGTCGTTTGGACCAAAGTGTTTTTTGAGTTGCAGCACTCCTTTAACTGCAGCGCCACAAGAGTTACCGGCAAAAATGCCTTCCTCACGTGCTAGCTTACGTGTATAAACAGCAGCGTCTTTGTCGGTGACTTTTTCAAAGCCATCAATAATATCAAAGTCTACATTTTCTGGCAATATATCTTCGCCAATTCCCTCAGTGATGTAAGGGTAAATTTCCTTTTCGTCAAAAATGCCCGTTTCGTGATATTTTTTAAAAACAGAGCCATAGGTGTCTATCCCCCATATTTTAATGTCAGGGTTTTGCTCTTTTAGGTATTTGCCAACACCCGAAATGGTTCCACCCGTACCCACACCCACCACAAAGTGCGTGATTTTTCCTTCTGTCTGTTTCCAAATTTCAGGGCCTGTTTGCTCGTAATGTGCCACGGCATTGGAAGGGTTGTCGTATTGGTTTACATACCAAGCGTTTGGGGTTTCTTCACCTATGCGCTTAGAGGTCGAATAATAAGAACGTGGGTCTTCTGGTGCAACATCCGTAGGGCACACGATGACCTCTGCCCCAACAGCTCGTAGTATATCAAACTTTTCTTTGGACTGCTTATCTGTGGAGACACAAATCAGCTTGTAGCCCTTAATAATAGCAGCAAGCGCCAATCCCATACCTGTATTTCCTGAAGTACCTTCAACTATGGTACCGCCAGGTTTAAGACGACCATCTGCCTCAGCATCTTCAACCATTTTCAAAGCCATGCGATCTTTAACAGAATTTCCGGGGTTGAAAAACTCCACTTTGGCCAACACTAAAGCATCTACTTCGGAAGTAATTTTATTTAACTTAATAAGCGGTGTATTCCCAATAGCACCTAGAATATTGTCTATGTATTGCATCTGGCAAAGGTACGTAATGGAGATACGCTAACCAATGTCTAAGGATTGATTTTGAGTACTTGCGTGGGAGGTATGCGTGAAATAATGAAAGAAGGCAATATCAAAAGTACCATGCATACAGCTAATGTTAACCCGTTGAGCCATAATACCGTACTAACATCCATATAGATGGGCACTTTTTCTACGTAATAGGTACTTGGATCAAGGGAAATAAAGCCAGTCTGGTGCTGAATGAACAACAAACCCAACCCAATCAAATTACCCCAAATGAGCCCAACTCCAATCAAATAAGCACCTTGTATAAGAAAAAGTTGCTGCAAGGAGCTCACTTTAGCACCCAAAACACGCGTTATCCCAATGAGCTGTGTCTGCTCCAGAATAAGTACTAAAAGTGCCGTAATCATGTTAACGCCTCCAACGACTATCATGATGATAATGATCAGAGATATGTTTGTGCCGAACAATCTAATCCAATTGAAAATTTCTGGGAACTGCTCTTCAATGTGTTGTACATCTACAAGGGCATCAATACTATCATAAATGGTATTCGTATCAAGATCCAAATTATGGTCATCGTGAAGGAAAATCTCAAAAGCACCTACTTGATTCTCATCCCACCCATATAATGAACGAACAATATCCAAATGACCAAAAACGTAAGTATTGTCATAGTCAGCAAAACCTGTGTTAAATAAGCCTTTAATGGTACAGCTTCTGCGTTTGGGCATAGTTGTCTGAGAGGAAGCAAAGTAAAGCGGTACCCTATCCCCAATTTTTAAGGATAGTTTTTTTGCCAACTCTGTCGAAATCCATATTTCATTTTTAGTTGGTAAGGCAATAGATTCAGACATTCCAAAAAAAGAAAAGAAGTTGGTGTTAACGTTTTCATCAATGCCCTTAAAAACGATGCCGTCAAATGCGGTATTGTTCAAAATAACGCCTGGTGCATAGGCAACTGATTGAACCGCAGCTGTATTAGGTAATTTTTGCAGTTGGTCATAATAAGTAATCGCATTATCAAGTGGCTTCAAGGTTTCTTGATACTGGCTATTGGCAAGGGCAGTTACACGCACGTGGCCGCTAAAGGTTGCTACTTTGTCTCCAATTTTGTTTTTAAGCCCAACGCCTGTGCCTAGTGCAATGAGCATCGTGATCACACCCAAAGCAATGGCAATGATTCCAATGGAAATTATGGGTCCAGAAACACTACGATTGTGCTTTCGATTTCCAATGATGCGTTTTGCGATAAACCAAGTAAAACCCACTGTCTAGAATTAAAGGTTAAATGTAATACTTATTGTGGCAAAGCTACTTTTAGTCGTTCCACTATGGCATAGACCGCTGGACAAACCGCAACGTTCTTTGCTGTTATTTGGGTTATTTGATGAAATTTTGCTCTGTTGGTATGAGGAAACTCACGACAAGCCTTGGGTCGGTCTTCGTAAATGCTGCAATAGTTATCTGCGCCCAAAAAAGGGCAAGGCAGTTGTTGCAGCACTTTATCGCCATCTTCATCTACCCTAAGGTAGGTTGACTCAAAATCTGTTGGGCGCATCTTTAAGCGCTTACTAATGCGTTTGATGTCAGATGGGACAAACAATGGTCCGGCAGTTTTGCAACAGTTGGCACAGGACAAACAGTCTATTTTTTGAAAAGCCTCGTCGTGCAATTCCCCCATGATCTTGTCAAGCTGCTTGGGCTTTCGACCCTTAAGTTTTTTTAAATACTTGGCATTTTCATGCGCAACCTTGGCCGCATAGTCGGGTAGCTTCTCTAGATCTATCACTACGGGATTTTAAGGTATTTGTGCGTTTGCAAAGACGCCATCCATTTTGGATTTTCCAATACGTGCGTAACTATAAGGGGAATGGCTGAATCTCTTCTACTCCACTCGGGCTGTAGGTATAATTTGCACGTATCGACAACTCCTAGAGCTTGTTTTTCGGCAAACCGTAAGTCGTCTTTATTATATACAATCACTTTCAGCTCGTCTGCTGCTGTATATATTTCTGGCTTTGGTAGCATACGCTTCTTCGGTGACAGACATATCCAGTCCCATTTGCCAGACAGTGGATAGGCACCAGAAGTTTCAATATGGGTTTTCATACCAGCTGCTTGTAGTGCCTCCGTAAGCGGATTCATGTTCCACATAAGGGGTTCACCACCTGTTACCACCACTGTATCTGCATAGGATTTGGCTTGTGAAACGATTTCTTCAATACGTGTGGGTGGGTGTAAATTGGCATCCCAGCTTTCCTTGACATCACACCAGTGACACCCCACGTCACAACCGCCAATACGAATAAAAAAAGCAGCGCTGCCTTTGTGATAGCCCTCTCCTTGAATGGTGTAGAATGCTTCCATTAGAGGGAGTGCAAGGCCAGCCTCAACAGCTTTTTTAAGATCGGGTTGCATTAGTCTTGATTACGTTGGTAGGCCAACATGGTATTTTGCAATAGCATAGCAATCGTCATGGGACCCACCCCACCAGGAACAGGCGTTATATGACTCGCTTTTTCTTTTACCGCATCATAGTGAACGTCACCAACAATAACGTAACCTTTGGGATGATTAGCATCAGGAACACGTGTAATGCCAACATCAATGATAATGGCGCCATCTTTAACCATATCAGCGGTTAAAAAATTAGGTACGCCCAATGCGGAAACAACAATGTCTGCTTCCTTGGTAATAGCGGCAAGGTTTTGTGTTCTGCTGTGTGTTAGGGTGACCGTAGCATTTCCAGGATTCCCTTTTTCAGAAAGTAAAATACTCATCGGTCTGCCTACAATATGACTGCGCCCAATGACCACAGCGTGTTTTCCGCTAATATCTAGCTTGTAACGCTTAAGGAGCTCCATGATTCCGAAAGGAGTTGCAGGAATAAAAGTTTCCATACCCAATGCCATTTTACCAAAATTGGTTGGATGAAATCCATCAACATCTTTATTTGGATTAATGGCATGAAGCACGACTTCCTCATCAATGTGCTTGGGTAGCGGCAGTTGTACAATAAAGCCATCAAGAAGGGGGTCGTTATTTAGTTTTTCGATAGTCTCGAGAAGTACATCTTGGGATATGTTGTCCTCAAGCCTAATAAGGGTTGAGTCATACCCTATACGCTCACATGACCTGACTTTACTGCCTACGTAAGTAAGGCTTGCGCCATCGTTACCAACAAGCACAGCTGCCAAATGTGGTGGTCGCTTTCCAGCTTCTTTAATTCCTTTTACCTGTACCGAAAGTTCTTCCTTAATCTGATTTGAAGTAGTCTTTCCATCTAATATTATACTCATTTTCCAAACATTTGCATTAGCTTGGAAGATTTACCTCCACGCATCATTTTCATCATCTTACTCATTTGCTCAAACTGTTTGACCAGCTTGTTAATATCATCCATTTGAAGTCCAGCTCCTTTGGCAATACGCTTTTTACGGCTGTAATTCAACAACTTGGGCTGTTGACGTTCCTTAGGTGTCATGGATTGAATTAAGGCTTCTACTCCTTTAAAAGCATCCTCGTCGATTTCTGCGCCGTTAAGCGCCTTGCTAGCTCCTGGAATCATTCCTACCAAATCTTTCATAGAGCCCATACGTTGTACTTGTTTGAGCTGACTTAAAAAGTCGTCATAGCCAAATTGATTCTTGGCAATTTTCTTTTCAATACGCTTAGCTTCTTCTTCATCAACTTGTTCTTGAGCGCGCTCTACAAGGGATACAACATCACCCATACCCAAAATACGATCAGCCATCCTGTTAGGGTGGAATACATCCAAGGCATCTACTTTTTCGCCTGTACCAATAAACTTGATGGGTTTGTCTACAACCGATTTGATTGATAATGCAGCTCCACCACGAGTATCGCCATCCATTTTAGTAAGCACAACGCCATCAAATTGGAGTAAGTCATGGAATGCCTTAGCAGTATTCACGGCATCTTGACCCATCATGGCATCAACCACGAATAGTGTTTCGGAAGGGTTTACTGCCTTGTGAATGTTGTGAATCTCTTGCATTAATGCTTCATCCACAGCCAAGCGTCCTGCGGTATCAATTATTACAACATTATATTGATTTGCTTTGGCATGTTGCAATGCTTTTTTGGCGATGTCAACAGGATTCTTATTTTCGGGTTCTGCAAATACAGCAACTTCAATTTGTTCTCCCAAAATCTTTAATTGATCAATAGCAGCAGGTCTGTATATGTCACACGCTACCAATAAAACACGCTTGGATTGTTTTTCCATGAGGTGCTTGGCGAGTTTGGCTGAACAGGTTGTTTTACCAGAACCCTGCAAACCACTCATTAGCACTACGGCAGGCTTACCAGCAATAGAAATATCTTGCTTTTGCCCACCAAGCAGGTCGGTTAATTCATCTTGAACGATTTTGATCAATAACTGTCCTGGGTGCAAATCTGACAAAACCTTCTGACCGATGGCTTTTTCTTTTACACGCTGCGTAAAAGATTTTGCTATTTTGAAATTAACATCAGCATCTAGCAATGCACGCCGAATTTCTTTCATGGTTTCGGCTATATTAATTTCTGTTATGCGCCCATGCCCTTTAAGGGTTTTTAAGGCGGCATCTAAGCGTTTACTAAACTGTTCAAACATGGATTAGGCTAAAAAGCAAAATTAAGAAATATACTTCTTATGCATCAGAAATATAGCAATAACATGCGGTATGGTGATAGCAGCCAAAAAAGCAAAGAATAAGGAAGTCATAGAAATGGTTTTGTTATCAACCAATAAAACAGCAACCATAAGCCCTATTAAGGACAAAAGCCAGTACGGAATAGCCGATGTAATATAAGATCGGATGGGACTGGAATCGTATGGGTACAAAACAGCTGCTTGATCTTTAAGCGATGGTATACTGTGCCAAAGGACAAAATAAACTGAAAAAGACCACATCAAAGAGGTTTGATAAAAAAGAAATAGCAGGCTTAGTAAGCCTATGGTCTGCACAAACAACTGGGATTTGATTTGTTTAATATTGATAATCAATAAAAATGCTGAAAAGATAGACGCAAATATGGTAAATCGGTCAAAAAAGAAATTGGGAACTTGTTGTTGTGTAATTTCAAAAATAATTTTTGCAGTATGTAATTTGTGCGTGTAAAACAAAAGGGCAAAAAGCAAAAAACCAAAGGC
>JAQWKF010000005.1 GCA_029247985.1 Flavobacteriaceae bacterium | reverse complement strand
CAAAATATCAGTCGTGCGGCTAAAGCCCAAAACCTAGAGGTCGTTGTTCGTGTAACCGAAAATAACCCTGCAAATATATTGCGAGTACTTGATGTAGGTGTACATTCCATTCAGGTACCCCAAGTGAGTACAAAAGAAGATGCCCAAGAAGTAGTCAAGTCCTGTTATTTTCACCCACAAGGCGAACGGGGTATGTGCAGGTATGTAAGAGCTGCGGATTATACGAATACAGAGAAACAAACCTATTTTTCTTCAGCTGAATCAAACACACTAACCATAGTGCACATCGAAGGATTGGCAGGCATTGAAAACTTAGCTGAAATCATCAGCATTAATGGGATTGACGTTATTTTTCTAGGACCTTATGATTTGTCACAATCATGTGGTGTTCCTGGAGAAGTGCACCACCCACTTGTTGTTTCAAAAATGCAAAAAGCAGTTGCACTTGCCAAAGCCAACAACAAAATTATAGGCACTTTTTGCGAAAGTCCATCTGATGCGCACAAATGGCGTGACCTCGGTGTTCAGTACATATCCTATTCAGTTGACGTTGGTATAATCCTTAATGCTTATAAAGAAATCACAAAACAACTTAAAAACTAAAATTATACAGACATGGAATCTATTGTATTACCTTTTTTATTGATTATTGTTGCTAGCTTTTTTCAGGGATCATTTGGTGTTGGTATGAAATATATGTCACCACTGAAATGGGAAAACTGGTGGTTGGTTCATGTGTCTATTGCTATGGTACTTTTTCCTTTGTTGTGGACTTGCTTATCCGTTTCTGGTTATATGCCGGTAATTGAAGAAGTTTTTGCAGATCCAGTTGCTCAACGTGCTGCATCTATTGCCATATTGTTTGGCTTTCTTTGGGGAATTGGCGGTATTATGTTTGGTGTTAGTGTGCCTTATATTGGTTTGTCTTTAACTATGGGTATTGTAATGGGTATAGCTGGAACGCTGGGTGCACTTATTCCACTGCTTCAAAACCCAAATGCAACCAGCTTACCTCAATTTCCTTATGTAATAGCAGGGCTTGGTATCACCATTATTGGTGTGGTATTGACGGCAAAAGCAGGTATAGATCGCGACAAGATGCAAGGCACATCATCTCTATCGGGCGGTAATATTATAAAAGGCATTATTATCGCAGTTGTTTGTGGTGCATTATCATCGCTGTTGGCAGTTGGTCATACAAACGTGAACGACGATGTTACACTAATTGCGGAGAATTATGGAATCAATGGTCGCAATGCAAGTTTGATTGCTTGGCTGATTGTATTTATCGGGGCCTATGCTATGAATGCTTTGTATAGCCTTGTACTAATTGTCAAAAATAATAGCTGGTCCAACTTTTCGGTAGCAGGATCTAAAAAGGCCTATATGTGGTCTATTATTGCTGGTTTGTGTTGGTTTGCAGCATTGGGCCTATATGGCCAAGGTGCCGCACTCATGAACGGTGCTTCAGAAAATAACCTAGGTAATATTGTCGGTTGGCCCATGTTGTTAGGGTTATCACTGATTGTAAGTAACATTTGGGCATATAGATCGGGTGAGTGGAAAGGGGCAAAAAAACCGTTTAACGTATTGCTCGTTGGCTTGGTGGTTCTCATCTTGGCTTCTGTGATTCTTGGTTACTCAAATAGTTTGAGCTAAGAGGAAATATTGTTCAGTCTTTGATATTTGCTCTTATATTCACTGGCTGATATTCCCTTTACAGCCTTAAAAACTCGGTTGAAACTCGAAAACGAGTTAAAACCCGTGTCATGACAGATTTGTGAAATAGATTTTCGACTGTTAATAATCATTTGACATGCCCTACTGATTCGATATTCTCGTATAAATTGAAAAGCTGTTTTACCCGTTCGTTCTTTAAAGAACCGACAGAACGAATTGGTTGTCATAAAAGCCAAATCTGATAGCTCCTGAAGGCTGATTTCACGAATGTAGTTTTCTGAAATAAAGTTTATGATGCGTTGAAGCCGGTCTTCCTTTTCGATATTTCCTGTGGCTGGATTAAAGTTTTCTGATGCCAAATGTCGTGTGTTTTCAATACGAGACAATCGATCCAGTGTTTTAAGCAATTGAATCAAACGATTTGCACCACTAGACTCACAAATACGAATGATGTCATCCAGTAGAACATAGCTGTCCATGGATTGAAAAATAAGACCCCTTCGGGCCTTTTCAAGCATTGTTTTAATATTGGAAAATTCGGGTAAATGATCCACGAAAGAATGGATCAGAGAGGGGCTAAATTTGATAACAATATAGTCCACCTCTTCTGAAGAATCAAGCACTTCATTTTTAAACAAATGAGGTAACTGACTTCCCAAAAGAACCAATTCATTTTCATTAAAATACTCCATGCAATCCCCAACAATACGTACCCCAGTTCCGATGATAGGATACAACAATTCGTATTCTTCATGATAGTGCCAATCTACTCCGAAATAGGGTATGGTTTTTCGCTCAACAAAAAAACTCTGGTGATCTTCGTTTTCGGTTATGGAATACTTGAGTTGCAACTTATTTGTTTTCTTAAAAATACAATTTTTAAGCAGAAATAGAAGTGTATTTCTCTATTAAAAAGTAAAGACTTAGTTGTCTTCAATCAATGTAATTCCTTGCGGCACCATTGGGTAAGTAATATTTTTCATCAAAGCTCTCATATTTGTTGTCTTGGGATGTGATTTACCAAAAATTAGATTGTTTCGTTCTTTTGGATCTAAATTTTTATCATACAACTCCTCTTGCCCAGTGTTGTATACGATGTAGCGATAGTCTTTTGTGCGTATTGAATAGTGATGATTTTCTGGGATGTTTTTATTTAAATCCGAACTGTAAACTACTGACAAAGCCCCCTCTGGACCTTGCCAATTATCTGTATTTGGATTTTTTAAAAAAGGAGCAAGAGAATACCCATCTAGTCCATGCCCTTTTTTGTTTTTTCGCGTTTCTAGATCAATTCCTGCCAATTCCAAAAGAGTAGGATATACATCTATTAAAGAAACAGGATGCTCAACGACCGTATTTGGCACAGTCATATCTGGAACTCGAATAATTAGAGGTACTCTTGTGCTTTCTTCCCATAATGAGTTTTTGTAAATGTGATCTTTCTCTCCCATAGTCCACCCGTGGTCACTGGTCAATATTACAATTGTATTGTCTTTAAGCGAAGTGTTGTTAATCGCACGCATCACTTGACCTACATTGTCATCAACGGCGGTTACACAGGCCAAGTAAGCTTGTGTAAAGCGTTTTAATCCCTCTTGTGGATCTTTATATGAGGCGACCAGATTTTCAAACATTTCAACCGATCGGGTTCTTCTGTTTTTTGTTTCAAACTGGTCTACCAAATGCAGAAAAGTATCTTCTTTATCACCGGGTAAAATATCTGCCAACTGAATGCTGTCTAGAGGATACATGTCAAAATATTTTTGAGGGGCTATAAGCGGGGTGTGCGGACGAAGAAACCCAACTGACAAGAAAAAAGGAGCGTCCTGGTCTTCTTCAGCCAACTCCAAGAGGCGCTTTTCAGCCCATTGTGCATTTAATTCATCGGGCGTTAAATCACGGTCTTTATCATTATGATATTTTAGTTCTTTCCCACTTCGAAACCCGCCATAGACCCACCATAGCCGTTCGCCATTGAAAGTTTGTTCCCCAAAGTTTTTCATAGGGCCATAAGAACCATCTATAAAACCACCCCCCATATTGAGTCCATCAACGATACGATTGGTTCTAAAAGGAGCGGGTACATCAGGATGAGAGATAGGCTTTTTCTTACGGTCATAATCGCCTGCGTAAACAAATGGGCTGTAATCTGCTTTGTATTTAAATTCAGACCACACATCCTCTTTGTTGTGATGAAGGACTTTGCCACTTCCAATTACATGGTAACCATCATCTTTAAATTTTTCCATAATGGTCTTGGTGTTGGCCAGCACTTCGTTATCTAACCACGATTTCATCCAAAAATGAGATGCGTTGTGTGGGTATACACCCGTAAACATACTCGCTCGTGAGGGGCCGCACATAGGGTTGTTTGAATAGGCATGTTTAAATCGTGTGCTAGAGACTCCCAAAGCTTTCATGTGTGGCGTTTTAGCCTGTGGATGTCCATAGAAACCTTCAGGAAAATCGTTTAAGTCATCAATTATGATAAGCACTACATTTGGTTTTTTGGAAGGTTGCCCCTGAAGATTAAAAAAGCATAGGATTGCCAAAATAAATATAAGATAACGAGTAATCATATGAGACGGTTTTTAAAATCTTAGTTTTTACTGAACTTTTAAGTGAGTTAAAATTAGGAAGAAGATGGAATTTACTAAAGTAATTGATTTACTTACTAGAACTAGTCAAAAATTAGCCATTTTAGAACAGATTTTATCGAGTTATTGTGAAAGAGAGTAATACTAAAGATAAAAAAATCAGGATGATTTATTTTTCTTTCGCATGCTATTAAAGTCAATCAAGTAGTTTATTCGTAGCGAAAATTGGTGCTGCGTGGTTTGATCAAAAAGATTGCCTAAGCTTTTGAGATAATCCAGTTCCGTGGCCGTGTCTCTATTGAACAATTGGTTTCGGTACAACAACACCAAATTACTTCCAGGGGCAAACCACCACTCAAAATTAATGTCCAGGTTCCAGATGTTGAAATTTGTGTCTGGATCAAAATCTAAAATTGAAAAGTCTGTTTCGATACGTTTTCCGTTATCATTTAGTCGAAACAGAGTCTGATCGTATTTGGCCCTGCTCCAATAATTTCTTAGCCTGAGGTTAATCCATTTCTTGCTATCAAAAAAGTAGCTAAGGTTAATGTTGTTTTCCACAGATCGAATATCTCTTCTGCCAAAATAAATATCTTGATTTATTGTTTTAAGATATCCCACATCGTCTTTAAAACTAAGATGGTTGGACTTTATTGCGAGTGAAAATTGTTCTGAAAAACGATAAAGCGTAGAAATATTAAGTCTTTTTTGAGACCAATTTTCATCATAATCTTCATCGAAATAAGAAAAATTATTCCATTGAATTTTATATGAAAAGTCTTTGTTTTTATTGGATTGCACACCCAGTTTTACTTGAAAATTTTCTGGTTCAATAACAAAGCGGTTATAGACTCTAGGCTCATCAAAATTTTTAGTAATTGAGTTGTAGGCAAAATCAGCCTCAAAAACCATTAAATTTTGTGTTGAGAAATCATTTCCAAATCTGAGACCCCAAAACTTTCTATCAAAAGAGTGAAAGGTATGTGTGTCGTTAAATCTTAAGTAGTTGCTATACTTTCTTAGAAAGCCATACTCATTAAGGAGTTGATAACTTATTCTTGCAGCATAACTTTGATGGTCTATAAAATTAAAATATCCCAATTCATTCTGCTTGTAATGTTTATCAACACCCCACCAACTGACGTTGTATCTAAAATTGCCTTTTAACTCACTTAGGTTTATACCCGCTCTAAATCCGTTGTCACTGTTTTTTTTTTGTGTTTTACTACCAAAAACTTTCATTTTAATATTGAAATCTCTATTGTCATCAAACAGGTCTCCTACAAATGCCATATTGTTTCCATACAAACCATCACTTCCAGTTTTATTGGTGTTGAGTACACTAACCGATGAGTAGTCATTCAACAGTTGCTGAGATAAGGAAATTACATTGTAGTTTACTAAAGTTTGTATGGTTTGTTTTCTTCTTTGATTTGAAGATAATTTTTGGATTTCAGCATCAACCTTGTCAGTAATGGCATTTAAGAAACCTATGCTTAGATTTTTGCTTGTTGTTCCAGTAACCTTAACCGTGTTTAATAGTTGTGGGGTGTCATCAAAATTAAAAACCTGCTCATCATTCTCTAATAAATCATCTCTTACTGATACTTTTTCTCCAATCCTTCGGCTGTAAAAAAATGATCCGCCACCCATATCCCCGTCTGCGATTTCAAAAAGGGTGGCGCCTTCTGTAAAAAAGGCCCTGTTTTCAGAGAACTGTTGCTCAAAAGGCCCCAGATTTAGTTCTACGTTATCAAAGGCAACTTGGCCAAAATCTGGAATAAGAGATGCGTCTAAAGTAAAACTGCTACTTAACCCGTATTTTACATCCATCCCCGCTGTGTAAGAAGTTGCAGGGCTTGCCCCATTTTGTAGGTTAATGGATGACTGTACATAGGGATAAAAAAACAGCCGTACAGGGGGACTGATATTCTCTATTCCAATGAGCGTCCCATTAGACTCATGATATTTTAACTCATTGACATTAACAGGACTCCAAACGTAGGTTTCATCCAAACTTTGAATTTTTCTACCAAAGTTCAAGCCCCATAATTGTACCTCTTTTTTTGGAAATCGAAGTGCACTGTAAGGGATTGCCATTTCTACACTCCAACCATCTGAACTGATGTGTACTTTGGCATCAAAAACAGTATCATATAAAAAATCATCTGACGCTATAGGTCCTGAAGAATACACATCACCAACTGTACCCGCACTGGTGATTTGAAACCCAAAAAAGTTCAAATCATCATTGTATGTGTTGAAGGTCACAAAAAAAGTTTCCGCATTTACATCCCAGATATCATCACGCTGACTAAACTGTTTGGGCATCTTGTCGGGATTTGGATGTTTTAAAGATGCACCGACGTAAATCGCATTTTGATTGTAGCCTACATAAGCAGTAGTCTCATATTCTTCAGGTAAATTCTTACCTTGACTTGTTTCAGGCCATATTAATGTAAAGTCTGTAGCAGGATTTAAATCGTTCCAGATTTCTTCTGAA
>JAQWKF010000109.1 GCA_029247985.1 Flavobacteriaceae bacterium | reverse complement strand
GTCGTACAATCGAGAAAGGGACACTACCGCGAACTCTTTGCCTCTATTTTTAAACAAGGATTCACAAGGGTGCGAACAGATGGAACTTTTGTAGAATTGGTGCCCAATTTTAAACTTGATCGGTACAAAAACCACGATATTGAAATTGTTATCGATAGGTTACTAGTCAAAAGCTCAAAAACCGACAGCAAGCGTCTAGCAGGTAGTATTGAAACCGCCATGTATCACGGCAATGACATGCTGATGATTTACGATTACGAAACAGAAAAAACACGCTTCTACAGTCGTAAATTAATGTGTCCTAGTAGTGGTATATCATATGCAGCTCCAGAGCCCAATACTTTTTCATTTAACTCTCCAAAAGGCATGTGTCCAGCTTGTAACGGTTTGGGTGTGGTGCACAAGGTCAACCATAAAAAAATCATTCCCGACACAACTGTTTCTATAAAGGCTGGTGGTATTGCCCCATTAGGAGAAGAAAAAAGCAATTGGACATTTAAGCAAATGAACAGCATCGCTCAACGTTATAATTTTTCACTTACAGACCCGATAAAAGACATTCCTAAAGATGGTATGGAAGTGATATTAAACGGTGGCAATGAACGCTTTTCTGTAGCCTCTAAGTCTTTGGGGATCACCAGAAATTACAGCATTGATTACGATGGTGTCATTCCATTTTTGGAGCATCAATTCAAAGAGGCACATACATCTGCGCTCAAGCGGTGGGCAAAAGGCTTTATGGATGAAATCAAATGCCCTAGCTGCGCTGGCTCAAGGCTCAGAAAAGAAGCCCTTTTCTTTAAAGTAGGCGACAAAGGGATTGCAGATTTGACCGAAATGGACATTGCGCAATTACATAGCTGGGTGCAAGGCATTCGCTCTGCTTTATCCGAAAAGCAACGTATCATTGCTCATGAAGTACTGATTGAAATAGAAAAGCGTTTGCAGTTCCTTCTCGATGTTGGGTTAGAATATCTCTCTTTAAACCGAAGTGCCAAAACGCTTTCTGGAGGCGAAGCACAACGCATTCGTTTAGCTACACAAATTGGAGCTCAATTGGTTGGTGTACTGTATATTTTAGACGAACCTAGTATTGGCTTGCACCAACGCGACAACGAAAAACTCATAGAATCGCTAATGCAATTGCGTGATATCGGCAATTCGGTAATTGTAGTTGAGCACGACAAAGACATCATGCTCAAGGCAGATTACTTGATAGATATGGGACCAGGCGCTGGACGTCACGGTGGAAAGGTTGTTGCAGCAGATCATCCGAAGCAGATAAAGCAGATGGGTACGGACACCGCAGCCTATTTGACAGGAAAAAAACAAATTGAAGTTCCAAAAGAAAGACGCTTAGGAAACGGAAAAAAACTAGAATTAAAAGGCTGTACGGGGAATAATCTCAAACATGTAGACCTCAGCATACCACTTGGCAGCATGATTGGCGTTACAGGAGTGTCTGGGAGTGGAAAATCCACGCTGATAAACGAAACCCTTTATCCAATTCTAAACCAGCATTTCTTCAAAGCAGTTAAGAAGCCCCTACCCTACGATTCAATCAAAGGTTTGGCGCACATTGACAAAGTAATTGACATCAACCAATCGCCGATTGGCCGTACCCCTCGAAGCAATCCTGTAACCTACACAGGCGTTTTTGGAGAAATTCGCCAATTGTTCACCAAAACTCCAGAATCGCTGATACGTGGTTATAAGCCTGGCAGATTTAGTTTTAATGTAAAAGGCGGCCGTTGTGAAACGTGTCAAGGTGCAGGCGTAAAAACCATTGAAATGAACTTTTTACCTGATGTGTATGTACATTGTGATGCCTGTTACGGTAAAAGATTCAATAGAGAAACACTCGAAATCAAGTATCGAAATAAAAACATAAGCGACGTTTTAGAGATGACGATCAACGATGCGTGCCGCTTTTTTGAACCATATCCCAAAATTTATCGTAAATTAAAAACCATTCAAGACGTTGGATTGGGGTATATTACACTTGGACAACAATCTACAACGCTCTCAGGTGGCGAAGCCCAACGTATCAAGTTGGCTGCTGAATTATCCAAAAAAGATACAGGACAAACCTTGTATATTTTGGATGAACCTACCACGGGGTTACACTTTGAAGATATTCGGGTACTGATGAACGTACTCAACCGATTGGTCGACAAAGGAAACACCATGATTATCATCGAACACAATATGGATGTAATCAAACAGATGGATCATATCATTGATATTGGTCCTGAAGGTGGGGCAAAAGGCGGAACTATATGTTGCACAGGCACACCTGAGGAAATCATTAAAAATACGTCTAACCACACTGCCCGTTTTTTACGGCAGGAATTAAAAACATAAGTTATGGCAAATACATGGACAGAAATGAAATCGAGCAACTCCTGGCTAACCTTTAAAATCATGGGAGAGTTTGTCTCGGGTTTTGAACAAATGGGTATGATAAAGCCCTGTGTATCCATATTTGGATCGGCACGTACTAAACCCACGGATAGATATTATAAAGAAACCGTTGAAATAGCAGAGAAAATAGTCAAGCAAGGTTTTGGCGTGATTACGGGTGGCGGACCCGGACTCATGGAGGCTGCTAATAAAGGAGCGCAACAAGGTAAAGGCACATCAGTTGGGCTTGTTATTGAGTTGCCGTTTGAGCAAGAAATAAACCCCTATGTTGACAACGACAAACGTATTAACTTTGATTACTTCTTTGTACGCAAGGTGATGTTTATAAAATATGCTCAAGCATTTGTGGTTATGCCTGGTGGGTTTGGCACCCTAGACGAACTCTTTGAGGCACTTACGCTAATCCAAACTGAAAAAATTAAAAAATTTCCCATCGTTTTGTTTGGTTCAGATTTCTGGTCTGGCCTAATTGATTGGATTAAAAACACACTTCTTGAAGAATATAAGAATATAAGCCCTGAAGACTTGGACTTAATCAAAGTAGTTGATGATGTTGATGAAGCAGTTGAACACGTATCTCAATTTCACACCAAACGGAAATTCACCCCTAACTTTTAAGTATTGCGCCACTTATTCGGTTTTTTATTGTTGTTAAACGCTATTGGGTATGCACAAAACACCTATGACATTAATGTAAAATGGATTGATGTCGATGCACCATTGTCTATCACACAAAACATACATTGGACTAACAATAGTGATGTATCTGTAAAGGATGTTTATCTCTTGGATTGGAACCACGCCTATTCCTCTGCTCGCAGTCAACTTGGCTATTTTTTGGCAAATGAATTTGATTATAAATTGATTCGTGCAAGTAAAAAAAACCAAGGATACACAGACATTAAAGAAATTCACCATGGTGGTCAAACACTCAAATGGGAAAGAGAACCAGAAAAGCGAGAGGTGATCAAAATAAGCTTTGATGATGCCATTGCACCGAAAAGTTATATTGATTTTACAGTGGTGTACACAGTCAAACTACCAGATGCAGCTAAGTTTAAGTATGGTATTTCCAAAGACCAGCTGTTTACCTACCACTGGCATTTGGTTTTGGGCACTCTAAACAGTGATGGTAGTTGGCTGGCAAATACCAATTTTGGCTTTGGAAAACCCATGAGTCCTACTGCGGAAGTACGTTATCAACTTGATACAAATCAAGATTTTGAGTTACTACTGCCAGCACAGAACACTACAGAAGTTTCTCCCTTACTTTTGACGCGGTGTGAGGCGTTTCAAACAGTATCTTTTGGAAACGCAACCCTAATAACAGATATGATTCCTGTTGATGAAACAATTGGTTTGACGTCACATTTAAAAAATATTGAGGTGTTTTTAATGCGCAATTTTAAAGATGTTGATGCACAAACTATTTGGGCTTTTGAAGAAGACTACAAGTCTTATTCCTTGTTAGCACTTGAGTCTATCCCATCATTTCTAAAGGCTTTTGACAAAGCGCAAGTAGTTGAACTAAAATTACTTAAAAGTTTATTGCATTGGTATATAACCCAAAAGTACGGACAGACGGATAAACAATCAGATTGGATTTTAGACGGGTTGCCCAACTTTCTGTGGAATCAATATGTACAAGAGCACTACCCAAACCTGCTCATGACAGGGGCATTAGGCAATCTACCATTTGTAAAAAATTATCACTTTGCACAGGCACCCTATCACCGTAGCTGGGAGTTATCTACCAACGTATCTACCAACAAAAACAGGGGGCAAGCGCTAACCACTTCTAAAAGAAGCTTGACCCGCTACAACCGAAGGATAGCAAACCCAAGTCGAGCAGCTTTGGCTTTGATGTATTTAGACCATTATATCGGCGATGACATTCTTACTAATACACTAAAAAACATTCCGAAAAGTTCGTTGTCAAATGCTGTGTTAAAGAAGCAGTTGCAGCAAAAGACCGACAAGCCACTTGACTGGTTTTTTGATCATTACATTCATTTGGACAACAATGTGGATGTAGTACTTCAAGGTAAAAAACTGAACGCTGAAATTTCGCGCATTCAAATCAGCAGTACCCAGCCAGAAATAGCGATTCCAATCAAAAAGATTCTTACCAACGGCACTCAGCAAACCGATTGGATTTTAAGTCAAGACCTACCTTTTGAACAAGACTATAAGAACGCTGAGGTAGCTACGCTTACCATAAACGAAAACCACTACATCCCCGAGCAACAATTAAACAACAACACCTATCGTCTTGGCAACAAACTGTTTCGCAATAACCTGAAATTTAGATTCTTACAAGACATTTCAAAAAGCGGTACGGCATTGCTGCTCTATCGCCCTGAGTTTGCTTATAATTTTTACGATGGGCTACTAGGGGGTATTTCAATAGCTAACAGCAGTATTTTGGCCAACAAATACCGCTTTAAATTTAGCCCCCAATATGGCGTCAAACGACAGCAAATAAGTGGTCTGGGGCTTGTGATAGCAGATTTTTACAAAGAAAACAGCAGCCATTACTTAACCCGTATTAACCTATTTGGCTCGTCGTATCACTATGCGCCCCAATTGCGTTACACTGTTTTTACTCCTTCATTGATTTTCTATTACCGTCCGAAAGGAATTCAAAACAAAGAGCGTTCATCATTACAGATACGCCACGTATCGGTACGATTGGATGATTTACCCGCAGAAGATGAACGAAGGGGATATGGGGTAAGCCTGGCTAGTTTTCAATCTCGAAAAGGCACCGCATTGGACAATTTCTCATACAAGATTGAGGCACAAATGGCTCGCAAATTCAAAAAACTAAGCCTCGACGCTGAGTACATAACCTACTACGCACCCAACAGGAGGTGGACCATGCGGTTATTTGCAGGAACTTTTTTGTCCAACAGCGCAAACGACAGCTATTATGATTTTAACGTGTCTCGGGTCAATGATTATTTATTTCAATACGATCTTTATGGGCGTTCAGAAGCCGAGGGCTTTTTCAGTCAGCAGTACATTAAAGCCGAAGGGGCATTACGCACTACGGGCAACCTAACAAGCGCCAACCAATGGCTGATGACCGCACAATCGGCTACAACCATCTGGCGATGGGTTGAGGGGTACGCAGAAATTGGTTGGGTCAAAAGCAAGTTTCAAACACCCGAAACACATTGGGGTACAGGGATAACTTTTAATCTCGTTCCTGACTTTTTTGAATTACATTTCCCAATCTATAATTCAAATGGGCCTGTGTATGCAAATAATGCCTATCTCAAACATATACGTTTTCAATTGTCCCTTCGCCCAGCGTCTCTAGCAAAGCTATTTTCACGAAGTTGGTTCTAGTAGATTATCCCTACTCCTATTTTTCGTAAATTTGCAAAACTTTATGAAAACAGTCAACCTAGCTTCATCTAAAGGCACCTTCAACGATTTTAAGTCGGACGTACTAAACGACTACTACATTGCAGCGCTTAGCCGTCAGGTGAGTATTTTAGGTAGAAAAGAAGTGCTTTCTGGCAAAGGGAAGTTTGGAATTTTTGGCGACGGCAAAGAACTCGCACAAATTGCCATGGCGAAAGTCTTTAAAAATGGCGATCACAGATCGGGGTACTATCGAGATCAGACCTTCATGATGTCTATTGGCGGCTTAAAACCCCAACATATTTTTGCAAGCGTCTATGGCCATGCCGATCATATAGCAGAACCCATGTCTTCTGGAAGACAAATGGTGGGGCATTTTAACACCGACACCTTGGATAATGAGGGCAATCTACTGCCATTGGTCGAATCAAAAAACGCATTTTCAGATGTCTCATGTACGGCTGCTCAAATGCCACGGCTGTTAGGCTTGGCACACGCCTCCAAGTTGTTCCGGAAGGTAGCTACCATGAAAGACGAAAAGCTCTCTAATCAGGGAAATGAAGTTGCTTGGGGTACCATTGGAAATGCCAGTACGAGCGAAGGATTGTTCTTTGAAACACTTAATGCCGCAGGTGTATTACAAGTACCTATGATTATCAGTGTATGGGACGATGGCTACGGCATATCGGTCGACAACGCATTTCAAACCGTTAAGGAAAGTATTTCAGAAGCCATGCGCGGTATGCAACGTACAGACGATAAGGCGGGTATCGAAATTATTGAAGTAGCTGGCTGGAATTATCCTGCCCTAGTTGAAGCCTACACCCGCGCCAGTGAACTGGCACGAAGCGCTCACGTCCCTGTCTTGATTCATGTTCAAGAGCTTACCCAGCCCTTAGGTCATTCAACCTCAGGCTCACATGAGCGTTACAAATCCGAAACGCGCTTGCAATGGGAAAAAGAATTTGACTGTAATCTAACCTTTAGAAATTGGATACTAGAAAAGAAAATAGCAACTGAAGATGAGCTTTGTGCCCTTGAAGAAAAGGCAATAACCACTGCTAAAACAGCTAAAACTACTGCCTGGAATGCTTATTTAGCACCTATTGACGATGAACGACAAGAAGCGCAGCAATTGGCACAAGCACTTATTGCAAATGCACAAGATTCTGATGCACTTATGCCCATTGCTCAGGTGTTATCCAAGAAAAATGTGCCTTACCGCAAACCGATTTATGCAGCTGTCCGTGAACTCTTGTGGCATACGCGCAGTAACCCCACCCCGAGCAGAAAGGCCTTGCAGGATTGGTGGTTTAAAAAACAACAAAGCACGCAGACACTCTACAGTGATAAGCTCTACAACGAATACGATAACTCTTCCTTGAATGTTGCTAGTATTCCTACAAAGTACCCTGAAGACTCAAGCCTTGTTGACGGACGGGTGGTATTGCGAGATAATTTTAATGCTTTATTGGAACAATATCCCAAGCTCTTGATATTTGGTGAGGATAGTGGCAAGATAGGCGATGTGAATCAAGGTTTAGAAGGGCTTCAAGCACGCTATGGCGAAGAACGTGTAGCTGACCGAGGCATTCGTGAAGCTACCATTATCGGCGAAGGTATTGGCATGGCATTTCGTGGTCTACGGCCTATCGCTGAAATACAATATTTAGATTATGTGCTCTATGCACTGCAGATCATGAGTGATGATTTGGCCACACTCCATTACCGCACACGTGGCAAGCAACGCGCACCCCTTATTATTCGCACTCGAGGCCACCGCCTAGAAGGCATCTGGCATTCGGGCTCTCCCATGGGTGGTTTGGTAAGTTTGCTACGAGGTATGTTTGTATTGGTTCCCCGCAACCTTACACAGGCTAGTGGAATGTACAACACCCTCCTCCAAGGGCAGGATCCAGCTTTGGTCATTGAACCGCTTAATGGCTATCGTCTCAAAGAAAAACTACCTGAAAATCTAGGTAATTTTACGGTTCCTCTTGGTATTGCTGAACAGCTACGCACAGGAAATGATATTACAATGGTATCCTATGGGTCTACGCTTAGACTGGTTGAAGCTGCTGCTGAAACCTTGGCGCAAATGGGCATTACTGCAGATGTAATAGATGTACAATCGCTAATTCCTTTTGATGCTACCAATATCATTGGTGCAAGTGTAGAAAAAACAAACCGACTGTTGATTGTTGATGAAGATGTTCCAGGTGGTGGAACGGCTTATATCCTGAGCCAATTGTTAGAAAAGCAAGACATTTATCCTCATTTAGATAGCCAACCTTGCTTACTCACAGCCAAAGACCATCGACCGGCCTATGGCACGGATGGAGATTACTTTTCCAAACCATCTAAAGAAGATATCGTAGAAGCAGCCTATGCCATTATGCACGAGGCCAACCCGAATCAATATCCTGCGCTCTAAGCAATATGGCTTAGCAGCTCTTGCAGCACTTCTCCCTCCGATGTAGGAACGGCATCAACACCTTTAACGGCCAAATCTGCTTTTTTGATAATTCCCAAAATAGGTACTATTGATTTTAGGGGATACCGCCTTGCTGCTTGTTCAATTTCACGCACAAAAAACGGATGTATACCCAAGGCTTTAGCTACGGCATCGGGATTTTTAGACGGCAAACCGTGGTAAGTGAGCAATTGCATAAAGTAATTGTGTAGGCTCCTGATGGTGCCCAGTAGCGGGTGTTGCCGCGGATGACGACCAAAGAAATGTGCGATGGTATAAGCTTTAGCCGTATGACCGTTGCCTAGGGCTTTACGTAACTCAAAGTTGTTGTACTCTTTACTGATGCCCACATGCTGCTCTACGTGGTCTGCAGTAATGGACTCCCCTGATGCAACTACTAAGCAGAGTTTGTTGATTTGATTGTAGAGGGTACCCAAATCGGCCCCTACGCTCTCGGCCAAAACGGCAGCGGCCTTAAAATCAATCTTTCGTTGTTGTTCACGTACACGCTGCTCAATCCAGGCAGGCAGCTTGTCGTCATAAAGCTTTTTGGTTTCCACAACGGTTCCGTTCTTGGCAACGGCCTTGTACAACTTTTTGCGCTTGTCTAGTTTTTTGTTTTTATAACAAATCACCAAAACTGTAGTAGCTTGGGGTTGTGCTGCATAGGCCTCCAGTTTCTCAATACTGCGGCTGAGTTCATGGGCTTCACGCACCACCACCAATTGATGGTCTGCCATCATGGGAAAACGCTTGCAAACCGAGACAATTTCTTCGATACTGGTATCTTTGCCGTATAAAATGGTTTGGTTAAAATCACGCTGATCTTCGGGAAGTACAGTGTCGGTGAGCAACTGACTCAATTGGTCAATAAAAAAGGGCTCATCTCCCATCAAAAAGTAGATAGGTGTAAATTTTCGATCTAAAATAGCACGCTTAGTGCTTGCGTATGCATCCAATTGAAAAATAATTTAGCACTTTTGTGGTCATGCAAGCCTTGGCATTCCCGACTTTTAGCTT
>JAQWKF010000103.1 GCA_029247985.1 Flavobacteriaceae bacterium | reverse complement strand
GTCTAGCGCAAGTGGTTTATTGCTTCTCAAATGGGCCTGCCACCCCAAACCGTCAACCCGATACCCTTGCGCCTTGAGGTATAAAATGGTCTCTTTTACTTTGTCCCACATTTTGGGTTCCATACCTCCGTGTTGGTTAAACACCAAGCTTTTTTCAGTTGCGTACTTATTGGCAATCTCAAATGCTTTTGTGATATAAAGGGGTACATCGTTTATATCCCTACCTATTTGTTCCCAGGGGTTTTCCCAAAGATTTACGCCTGGTTTTTCTTCAAACCAAAAACCCTCTGGAGTAATGGTTTCATTAACGACATCCATCCACTTGACGGAGGGTTCTTTGTTCATGCGTTTGCAAAGCGCAGTAAAAAACTCCACCATGTTCTTTTCCAATTCTTTTTTGGTTCTACTGTCTGTCTTTGCCCAATGCGAGGCTTGCGGGCTTATCGGACCATGGATGCGCAGCGTAATGTTATTTTTATCAGCAAAATCTAAATAGTCGTTAATGAGGTTCCAATCCCAAACGCCTGGTTTTGGGTGAATTCGCGCTTGCTTGGCGCAGTTTTCAGGCGTTGAATAAGTAAATTCGTGAAGGAAAAGATCTGATACGTTAGTATTGAGTTGTCTGTGATTTAAAGTAGCGCCAATATATACCTGATCGGGGTCATAGCCTTTTTCAGAAATTAAATCCTTAATCCCGCCACTAGCCTTTTTGGCTTGTGATTTGGGCTGTGCTTTTGGTGGTTTGGCTGGTGATAAGAAAGTCAAAGCTTTCTTTTTAAGCTCGTCATAAATAGCAGCATAACCTTTCAATACAATATGATTTTTTGTTTCCAGTGGATCGGTACTATAGTCGAATAGCTCTTCTTGAACAATATCTTTATCTGTGATTTTTTGACCTATTTTAGACTTGTCTATCCAAAGCGTGTAGCGATGAGCAGCTGTTCTAAAACTATAGCCCATCTTATTGTTTCTTGGGTATTGGCTTACAGCAAAGTCTTTAAACGATTGTTGTTGTCCCATCATCATGGGCAACAAGGACATGCCGTCAACATTTGAAGGAGGTGCTATTTGCGCCATGTCAGCCAAGGTTGGAAAAACATCTACAAACTCGGTTGGCGATATGATTTTTTGAGCATTCCTTGTTTTGGGGTTGTAAATAATTAAAGGGGAACGCGTTGCTTGCTCAAAATTTGAATGTTTGGTCCACATACGGTGGTCGCCCAAATGAAAACCATGATCACCCCAAATAACAATAATGGTATTGTCCATCAACCCTTCTTTTTTGAGCTTGTTGACGATTTTACCAATTTGAAAATCAATAAATGAGGCACATGCATAATATCCATGGACTAATTCTCTTTGAAATGCTTCATCAAGATTTAGTTGGCCATTGTTATCAGTCGTATAAAATCGGTCATCCATAGGGTATTTTGAAATTTCACCAGGCCCTTTAAATGCTAATCGGCCAATATTTGAACCTCGTTTTTGAAATGCAGCAAGTGGAATTCTATCTCTACCATATAGATTCCAGTATTTTTGAGGTGCAGAGAAAGGAAGGTGGGGGCGCTTAAAACCAACAGCCAAAAAGAATGGTTTTCTTTTAGTAGATAAGTCATCAATCATACGCAGTGCTTCAGCAGCAATAGCACCGTCAACATAAGCTTCATCTGGAGCTGGACTAGACGAAAAAGGTGGCCTAAATACCGTTTTTAGATATTCCCCTACTTTGGCAGGAGGAATATTTTCCCTCTTAACAATAGATTTAATTTTTTCTTTTATTTGCTCGTTTTGATAAAAACCAACCATTGGGCGACCCCAATCCTTGGGATATTTTAATTGATGCTCTCGTTTGTAGGGTAATGACCACGAAACACCATCAGATTGTTTATCTACTCCCCTTGGATCAAATATTTTACCGACACCTGCAGTTGTGTATCCCATTTGTTTAAAATGCTGGGGAAGGGTTACGACATTGGGGAGTTTATCCCGCATTCGGGTTTTTAAATCATAGACTTGCGTCTTATCTGGGCGTAAGCCCGTAAGCAAGCTTATGCGTGAGGGGCTGCAAATAGCTTGTTGGGTATGAGCATTTAGAAATACGCTTGATTTTCTTGCCAACATATCCATATTAGGCGTAACAGCAAATGCATCCCCAAAGCTTCGAATGGTTGGTTTTAAATCATCAACTGCAATAAACACTACATTTAGTGGCTTGTTGTTTTGCCCAAAAACAGCACAGGAAAAAGCGATAAGAAAAAAATAAACTATGCTATGCATTTGGGTTGCTGTTGGTTGGTTTTGGTTAACTACTATCTCTTAATGATACTCTTGGTACAAAAGAGGTTATTTTCAGTGACGATTTCTATAAAATATATGCCATTTTTTAAAAAGGAAAGGTCATATTGATTTTTTTGCCCATTCCATGACTTTATTTTTTTTCCATTGATATTATATAGAGATGCTGTAAGAACTGAAACGTCTTCTTCAATGTAAAGTTTGTTACTTACTGGGTTTGGATAAACATTAATGTTTTGAGAAAGGTCTTTTTTACTTAATGTTTCCTGTGTAACTGAAAAGTTGTCAAAATAATACGTTCCTATGTCCTGTCCACACGGTAGCTGAAATTGTATGTCTGTGGTTCCATTTGGAACATCAAATGAAAAAGTATATGGCGTTTGGGGGTAAGATGTTTGCAATGTTTTTTCTTGAGATCCAGTAAATTCAAAATCCTCTTCAGGGCTACCATTTAATTTATATTTTACCCGCATCTTAAAAGTTAAATTAGGGGAACTTCCTTTTCCGTATACGCTGAAAGTATATCGTTTATTATTAAAGCTACCATCATTAGAAATTTGTGCATTTCTCAAGATTGCGCTTCCTATTACTCCGGATTGCAAAACAGTAATTTTAGATGCACTAACGCCAGTTAAAGAACCACTGCAAGTTGCATCTTCAAGCACAGCTTTATCATTATTATTTGGCTGACGATACAAAGACCAATTGTTGTCTAATCCACACTCAAAATCCATATTTTTTAGTACATCGGCATCATTACATGTTCTTTCAACACCAAGCAAAGCGTCCTTAATATCATCCACCCAAAGACTCGTTTCATTTACTGTACTTATTTTAGTTGATTTTGGATCGTAGCTGTCCACACAGAAGTAATCAATGTCAAATACAGTAAGACCTGAGTCTTTTCGTAAGTGAATTGTTTTTGAAGACTTACCTCCAGCATCCCAAGCCGAGAATGCAAAACCACGATCGATAGCAGCATTAGCTACGTATCCGTGATAATCTTCTCTTGAATTTGGGTCTGGGCCCTCACTTGCATATCCTGATGGGTTGGAAGAAACGGAAAGGAGATCTCCTGTAGAATAATTATATCCGTAAGCATTATCTGCGCCAAACTCACCTAAATAAACAGCTACTGGTGGGGTAAACCCATTTGCCCAATTTAGCACTATATCAAATTCATTATCAACCGTGTTTTTGTCTGCGTTGGAACCCCAACTGTTGGTATTAAAACGGGAATCGCTTGACTTGGTAAATTGAAAAGGGAGGTAATAGTGATAGGTAGCTATTAAATAATTATCGTCGTTTATGATTTGACTACCAATTGTGGTAATGGCTTCATAACTATTCTTGGTGCCACCAGTGATGATTATTTTGCGTTTTTCATTATTGCCGCCCGAAGCTCTAATAATTGAGATAACTTCACTGTTGATTTCATTCATTTCTCCAGCAGAAATATGAAAATAGGGTTCATTAATGACCTCAAAAACCAGGTCGTCACTGTAATTTTTAAATCTATCTGCAATTTGTTCCCAAATGGAATAGAATTTTGCTAAATCAGCTGCGCGCTTGGCTGAAGTTGGGTGCGTGTATGAACCTTCAGAAGAATCAAAAGTATATATAAACTCAGATTTTAAAGTAGCACCATGAAAATCTAAGACAATTACTAAGCCTTGATTAAGTCCCCATGTTATCACCTCCTCGAGGCGATCTAGATAAGAGGCTCTAACTTGAAATTGAGCTCTATCTACAGTTGTACTTGTATTGGCACTTGGGTTAAATGATGAAGTACTTCCGGTGGTTCTAGAGCCAAAAAAGTCCATAGGGATACGCACATTTTTAAAGCCAGCGGCAGCTACATCTATGAAATACTGCTCTGTAGCAGCTCCAGACCAATTCCCCTCCACAGGCGCGCTCAACACATTTCCTAAGTTTATCCCTCGTCCCATTTTGTCAACAAGTTCTTGAGGGGTCTGTTGGGCGCTTAAAAAACCTGCTACTAAAATAAGTAGCAGGTTCTTTGCTTTGATTGTTGTAAATGTAAAATACCTATTTCTTGTCAGCATTTTTGCGTGCCTCATTACCTAGGGTCATCATTTTACGCGCTTGTTTTGGTCCAAATTCAGCAGCTAACTTTTGTTGTGCGTTTGCATACTCGGCCTTATACACAGCTTGTTTATCTGCTTGCGCCGTTAGGTTTTGTGCCTTAATAGTTGCATTCGAATTGTAAACACGAGCAAGCATTACGTCGTAAACAAACTGCTGTTGCGTTTCGTTTAACTCCATTTGTTCAGCGATATATGTTGAAAACATAGTCGCTCGATTCATTTGAAATTTGGTATAGTCTTGTGCTTGAGCACAAAAAGAAAAGGCAATTGCCGCAGTAAAAAGAATTAGATATTTCATTTAATAAGTAAAAAACCCAAGGCTTGTGTAAAAGCCTTGGGATGATTTTAACTGTGGATTAGAATGGCCTGTATTGTAAGTCTGCACAATTTCTCCTCCATTTGCAGAGTCATATGCGAAGTTATTGCTCCCATTGTTAGCAGTCCACCCTTCAGCACCTGAAGAAAACGTATATTCTAGAACAGGTGTTTGAGAAAATAAGGGGGTTGTAAAAAATATTAACATGTATAAATATTTCATATTGACATGATTTTAAACCATACAAGCCTATTTAAGGCTTGTATGGTCGGTTATTTATTTAATCTAATAATTGATTTGTGTTTTTTTCAGAAAGTGGAATAGGCAAAAACATTACTACATTTTCATTGGTTGAGAACACCACATCTCTGTTCGATGCATATTTTCTAAATGAATAGTACAACGTTTTTTCGGCGTTATTAATTGGGTCATTGTTTTTTAGAATGGTATTATTCAAAAAATAAGTATACCCACGTCGTCTTGCATGGAATCCGTCATATCCCTCACCTGCTAACTCAAACTTATACTCGTCCATAATGGCATCTCTAAAAGCATCTTTACCTTGCGTCCATTCAGATCGTGCATTCGTGCCATCAACATCAGCGCGAGATAAGACAGGTGTTAAGTATGTCATCTCCTCTCCGTTGGCAAGTTCATTCGAAATTTCGGCAAGCATTAATAAAAGTTCTGCATAGCGTAAATCCACCACATTTTGCTCGCCATATTGTGTCATGCTTGTTCTATCTTTTTCTGTGAATTTGAACAAATAAGGTTGCGTATTTCCCATATTACCATTAGAGTTTCCGGTAGGGTACACTTTTGCAGTTGCACTAGTGTTTCCATAAGCTTGTTTATATCCGCTGATATAAATCGCGTCATATCTTTTGTCATGAACAGTAACACTCGTAACTCCATTTCCTGTTCCCTTTGTGCCGTAAACACCCATATGATAGTCATGAAAGACACGTGCTACTCTAAACCAACCAAAGTGTTGATTTTGACCAGTTCCCTTATACCTCCAAGGGGTAAAATTTCGACCCATTTGAGAATTAGCTGCAACCAAAGAAATTTGAAGTTCAAATATTGATTCAGAAGAGTTTTCCTCACCATTATACGGATCAAATAAGTCAGCATAATCTGCTAACAATTCATATTGACCACTATCATATACTTTCTTAGCCTCATTGTAGGCATTAGTCCAACAATCCGCTTCTGAATACCCAAGCGTGTCGCGTAAGTTAGGAGTAGTTGCCATTTTCATCCAAACCTTAGCTGCCATCATATTAGCAGCCCATTTTTTTGGATAGCCCACATCCTGGTTAGCACCTTTCATTTTTGCAGCTGCAGCCTCAAAATCAACTAGCATTTGTGCATATACTTGCGGTGCTGGAGATAATTCTTTGTTTGTTTGACTACTTTCAGCAGGTTTTAGCCACATTGGAATGTCGCCCCAAAGTTCAGCTAACTTGAAGTAAGCCCATCCTCTTGCAAATTCAGCATTTCCAAGCACATCGTTTACCACAGCATTATTTGTTGGTAATTCTGTAGAGCTAATAATTTCGTTAGCTCTGCCCACGATTTTATAAAGTCCAGCCCACATGTATTCTGCATCTGGATGATATCCAGGGTTTAACGCATTTAAGCTAGACTGATCTACGCCATTAGTATTATTTCCATTATTACTTCCTTTAGTGGTAGCTATCAATCCACCATAAAGATTTTCGACATACAGTCTTCTTTCCTGAGAATCATAAGAAGTAAAGGCTTGATAAAGACCATCACGCGCACCAATTGCCCCTTGTGGGTCGTTGTAAAATGTATTATCTAAAAAGGGGGGGGTTTCTTCTAAATCGCACCCAATAAAGACAATCATAAATAAAACGAAAAATAATTTTATTGATTTCATAATTTAAAATTTGATGTTAATTCCGATTAAAAATGTTTTGGAATTTGGTTTATTATTCCAATCTGTTCCTTGAACTAAACCGTCCCATAAAAAGGAGGTGACTTCAGGATCATATCCAGAGTACTTGGTCCAAGTGAATAAGTTAATTCCACTAAAAGTTAGGCTTGCAGCGTCAATGAACCCTAAGTTTTCAACGTTCATATCGTAGTTTAACGTTACGTTTTTAAGCCTTAAAAAACTTCCATCTTCAATAACACGATCCATAAGCGCTCCGTATAAGGTAGAATTGTATCCTAATCTTGGGTAATTTGTGTCTGTATTATCAGGTGTCCATCGTTGCGTCCAAGCATCTGACAATATATTTCGGGAAGTGCCTTCAGCCCATCCAAATCTGTACATATTGGCATTCACTATATCATTACCATATACACCATTAAATAACATACTCAGTGAAAAACGCTTGTAATCAATATTTATATTAAATCCATAGGTGAAATCTGGATTAGGATTACCAATTACAGTTCTATCATTAAGATCAACTACACCATCTCCATTCAAGTCAAGAACCTTGATATCACCTGCTTGTGTATTCTTATTACTAATTCTGTAGAAGTTATCTCCGTCTTGAAATAATCCATCTGTTTTCCAACCGTAGAACAATCCTGATTCTTCGCCCTCAATAAAAACGTTCATCGGGAATTTAGCAGCATTACCACGACTTACTTGATTACCAAAATACAAAGGGCGTTGTTGAACTTGATATTCTCCGATATTACCGTAGGATGGAGCCTTAGATTGTACAAGCAAGTCAGAAGGGCTTAAACCTAAATTTTCAATTTTAGTTTTATTGAATGCTATATTACCCCCAAATGAAATTGCGAAATCATCTTTGTCTATTGCTATAGCGCTTAAACTTACCTCTAAACCTTTGTTACCCATTTCCCCTCGGTTTACAATTAACTGAGAAAAACCAGTTGATGTTGGTGTAGGTGCTATCTGCAATAAATCCTTTGTAGACTTATCATAAACATCAATACTACCTGTTATTCTGTTACGAAGCACTCCGAAATCAATCCCTAAATTGAGTTGTTCGGTAGTTTCCCAAGTTAAATCGGGGTTAGGAATATTGCTCAGTACAAGCGGCACATTTGTTCCTCCTGAAGCATTTCCATACAAACTTGATGAGGGACCGTAACTAGGCAATGTGCCATAAGGACTAATCCCATGATTACCAATTTCACCCCAACCAGCTCTAAATTTTAAAGCTGAAAATACATTTAACTTCTTTATGAAAGGCTCACGAGCAGCTTGCCAATTCATAGCAAATGACGGAAAAAACCCGTATTGTTTTCCAGGCGCAAACTTCGACACACCATCGTATCTAAAAGTAGAAGTCAGGGTATACTTGTTTTTAAACGTATAATTAAATCTACCCAAAACAGAGAAAATCTGCTGATCTGCTGCGCTAACAAATAAAGGAGCTCTAACCGTTTGTCCCAAAAAGGGTTGTGCAGATCCTAAAACAGAGGTTATAAAGTCGTTGACTGCATATCTTGAAGACTCAACATCGCGCACGTCATATGTAACACCTGCCGTAGCATTAATCCTGTGACGGCTATTAAAATTTTTATTGTAACGTATCAAGTTATTAATTTGGTACGTTAGTGAGTTTAACCTAAGATTCTGTAATTCACCGTTGGTGTTACTTCCCACCCATGTAGTTGTACCATAAAATCTATCACGCTTCTTATCTCTAAGATTTCCACCAAACCTTAATTCATACTGAAGCCCTTCAACATTGAAATCGTATTTTAATGCCAAGGAAGCAAATATTCTCGACTCTACAGATGTATCTGAAAAATCTTCAATAAAAGTAAGCGGGTTTGAAGTTATTAATTCGTTATCATCAATATTGACATCCGGATTATCATTTAGTAAAGGTCTAAAAGTTGTTGTTTGTTGCACAAAGCTTTGATCTCCACCAATTTTATCCCCACCCTCAGAAAAATCTGAGTTACTTGTAAAAGCACTCATCCGTGCTTCTAATTTTACCTTTTCGTTAAGCTGATAATTTAAGTTTAGTCTTAAATCAAACGTGTTAAAACGGGAAGTTTTTACAATCCCCTGTTGATTGCTTATTCCAGCAGAAACATAATAGTTGCCTTTGTCATTTCCGTCCGAAAAAGAAATACCGGTGTTATTACTAATTCCAGTTTTGTAAACCTCATCTTGCCAATCTACAATCTTAAGCGGTTTTGGATTTACATCGCTGGTTACATCCCCGTTAGAATCTAATCGGTATGAATAAACTTGGTCTCCATCAATAAAAAATCTTGCGCCGGCTCCAGCCGATTCATTTTGATATTCAGCATAACCAATACCATCAAGTACATCATACGTTTTAGTAACAGAACTATATGAAACATTGTTAAAAATATTAATTGTACCTCCCTCTTCAGCAGAACCACTTTTTGTAGTAATTAAGACAACTCCATTAGCGCCTCGTGAGCCATATATGGCAGTTGCTGATGCATCTTTCAGTATTTCTATACTCTCAATATCCTTGGGGTTTATACCATTCAAGCCGCTTTGTACATCTTGACCTGTGTTGCCCTGAGCATCATCTACCTGGATTACATCTTCGGCAGCCGAGGAAACTATAATGCCATCAATAACATAAAGCGGTTCATTGTTTCCACGTAAACTGTTTGTACCTCGTATCCGAACACTAACTCCAGAATTTGGGTTAGCTGCATTTTGAGTTACTTGCACACCAGCAGCTCTACCTTGTAGAAGTTGATCAATACTATTTACTTGTCTCGAAAATTCGTCATCAACTTTAACAGAGCTAACAGCTCCTGTCAAATCACTCTTAAGTACAGTTCCGTACCCAACAACAACAACCTCCTCTAGCTCAGAAACATCCTGTTCTAAAGAAATATTGATATTATTTTTATTTGATACTTCAATTTCTTGACTAACAAAACCAACATAGGAAACGATAATTGTAGTTTCCCCAGCTTTTAATGCAATGGTAAATTTTCCATCAAAGTCAGTAATTGATCCTATAGATTCTGAGCCCTTGACCTGAACAGTCGCTCCAGGAAGTGGACCACCCATGTCGTCATTAACAATACCACTTACAATTTTACCTTGTGAAAAGGCAAAAAGTGGCAATAGTAATAATGTATAAATTAGTTTTTTCATTGGTTATAGTTTTGAATTATAAATCTATTCAAATATTGAATACCTATTTTAGAACTTTTGAATTATTCATTAAAACATTTGATTCATTACGAAAATATTTGATTCTTTTATGTCAAATTGATAATCCTATTGCATCTGACATCTAATTTATCTTAGTTTTTAGCCCAAATCTTATACTATGAAGTACC
>JAQWKF010000081.1 GCA_029247985.1 Flavobacteriaceae bacterium | reverse complement strand
TAATCAGCAGCGATAGCAAGCCGGAAACCAACATCATATTTATTAGCTGGGTGCACATTGTAATCGTCACCAATATCAATTGTGGGTATCATGCCTACTAAATCGAGATTTAAGGCTTGGGCTTGAGCCTCTCTAAAATTTACCTGCTTAATTCCCATATTAGCCCTGTTAGGAAGTTGAACAAATAAAAAAGGCATATTGATTTGCCATTTTTCTCTCCAATCTTGAATCATCTTAGGGAATAGTTTTCCATATTCCGTCGCCTTACTTACATTAGACTCCCCCTGGTACCATAAAACACCTCGAATTTTATAATCAAAAAATGGATAAAGCATGGCATTGTAAAGCGAAGAGGGTAAATATTTTGGATGCACGCGCTTGGGTGGTTCTTTAATATTGGGTATTCCTACTTTATATCTCCAAGTGCCAGATAAGGAAACCTTTGCTGAAATTGTACGGAAATAAAATGAGTTTTCGCCGCTTCTAAAACCTCCAATATCCAAAGGGTTTTTAACGCGGGTGGTAATAATATTTTCTCCTTGTTTTAACAATTCCTTTGGAACAGTATATTTTCTTGAAACATCATTTTTTTTAATTGACCCGACCCGAATGCCGTTAAAGTAAGTAATATCCTCATTGTCAATCAAACCAAAACTAAGCTCTAAATCAGCAGTCATGTCCTGAGCAGAAAGCGTTATGGACTTAGACACCCAAACAACACCCACACGTTGTTTTATAGGAGTGCGTCTCCAAACATTGGGAAGTTGCATTGTACTCCATGAGCCGTAGTCCTCTTGAATGGACTGCCAGTTTTGTTCTAGGCCTAAATCAGCCTCATCTAAATATATCTTGTATTTTTTTTCGTCAACTTTGTATGCCTGCTCCAATTGATTAAGATCTGTAAACTTGATTTTCTTTAATAGTTGTTCTTTACTTTTATCATTTTTAAAGGCGTCTGCGTTCATCCAAGCTTCAATACTTGATCCGCCCCAAGAGGAATGAATTAAACCGATAGGGACTTGATGCCGCTTGTACAACTCACGAGCAAAATAATAAGCAACTGCAGAAAAGTTTTTTGCCGTTTTTGGAGTACAAGGGGTCCATTTGTTGATAACATCAAGTTCCTTAGTTGGCGTACCACTCATAGAACGCCTTACATTGAATAGCTTGATTTTGTCGTGAAAGCTTTTTTTTATTTCCTCTATACCATTTTCTGATTTGTAGAGTGGCCATCCCATATTTGACTGCCCCGAACAGAACCATACTTCACCAACAAATATATTATTGAATTCAATGGTATTATTACCAGATAATTTAAGGGTATATGGCCCACCAGCTTTAGATGGGCTAAAAACCAAACGCCATGAACCGTCTGGATTGGCATTGGTTTTACGCACCTCTCCCTTAAAACTGCCAACAACTTGTTCACTGGGAGTGGCCTTACCAAAAAGAAGTATTTCCTGCTGCTGTTGTAAGACCATGTGATCTGAAAAAAAAGCAGGTAAACTTATTTGTGCACATAAACCCATTGAAGTCAATGTGAAAAAGAGCAAGTTGAAATAACGTGTATTGAAGGTCAAATACATCATTCTTGAAATAAAAAAAGGCAAGTAGTTAAAATTACCACTTGCCTTTTTTAAATAACCATTAATTGATATCCTACAAAGCAGTGACCACTAAGTTGTCAATTCTAATTTCTTCATCTCCACTAGAGTATCCATATCTTTCATTATCTGAACTTCCTGTAGCAAGCCCGCCAATGCCTCTTGCAAATAATGCTACACTGTTGTTTGCGCCAGAATTGAAGTTAAGTATGTACTTAATATAACTGGTGTCGTCTGGGTTATTAAGCACTCTAGTCATAAGATTGTTTTCTTCAACTTCTGTTTGTGCAACTGATGAGTACCCATATCCATCTTGTGGGAATGCGGTCGTTTCAGTGTAATACGTCGGGGTATAGCCACTGTCATAACCTGTTCCAGCAAGGATTCTAAATTCGAGACTTGCAGGGTTTGATTTACCAGCATTAGCTTTGAATCCTACCTCAACTTCAATCTGATAATTTGCGTTAGGCGTAACCTCAAACTCTTGATAAATATGATCAGGTTCGTTATTGTCAAACTTCATTACATCACTACCATTTGCTGAACTAGATTCGCCCTGAGTACCGAGGCTTCTATTAATCCAACCAGAACAAGTACAGTCAGACCCAGATGACTTACCGAGCTTATCAAAAACAGTGTTTATCAAAGTAGGGTCTGGTACGGGTGGTGCAGGCGGCTGCTCAACAGTTATATCCTGTGTTAATGTATTTGTAAGACCATTGTTGTCAGATGCAGTCAATGCCACCGTATAAGTTCCCTCCTCACTAAACCTATTTGTTGGTTCATAATCTGAAGATGTATTCCCATCTCCAAAATCCCAAGCATAGGTAGTGGCACTTATTGATCCATTGGAAAAATAAAAGTCTTTCCAACCGTCATTATCCACTTCCTCACTTTGAATAGCTGTGAAAACAGCCTCAGGTGGTGTCGCATCTGGAATTGAATTTGCCTCTGGCAATTCGTATTTGTCGAAATCATCGCATGCCGAAACTAATACTAGTAAGGCAACCATTGAAATATTAAATATATTTTTCATTTTAATTTATTTATTTGGTTTTAATACCCTGGGTTTTGTTCTAATAATCCTTTGCTAAGTCCGATTTCTATTTGTGGAAATGGAAGCAATAAATCATTAGAGGTGAAATTTGCTCCAATTGCTACTGCATAGGTGCCAAGTATATCTATACCTTTTCCAAATCGCATTATGTCATACAACCTTTGGTTTTCAAATGCTAATTCTGCACGACGTTCTGCTAACAAATCGTCTTTGGTAATAGAAGTTACTGCGTCTGTTAGTCCTGCTCTATCACGCACTTGTTGAAATGAAGCTAAAGCCGCTGTAGCATTGGTTTCGTTACTGCTTCCCATAATGGCCTCAACGTGCATCAACAAGATGTCGGCATAACGTAACACAATCCAATCATTCCCAGCAAGTCGTGCATCGAAATCAAATGTTTTCCCATCTGAACCGCCATCAAAACCATCAGGTAAAAACTTAGTTACTTGCGTTTGTGTAGGTTGTATTGGATCAGTGCGCATAGAAACAACAGTTCTGTCTCCACCATTGGCTTCCATAAAAGCTTTTGCATCGTCAGTAACGTAATTTACACCCACTGTTCGTCCAACACCGTTTAAGAATTCAGCAGAAAAGTTTTGACTGTCTTGCACCAATCCTGAAGCATAGCCTATAGCAAAAATAACTTCCGAATTGCTTTCGTTAAAAAACACATCACTAAAGCTGGGCTCCAAAGAAAATCCTTTAGACATAACGCTCTCTAGTAGCTGTTGTGCATCGAGATAATTACCAAGTGTAAGGTGTACTTTAGCAAGTAATCCTTGAGCAGCAGCTTTTGTAGCTCTGTTCCTACCATTAGTATTATCTAATCCAGCTACTGCGCTGTTCAAATCACTAACTATTAAGTCATATACATCTGCCACCGGTCTCCTAATATAAGAAGCGTCATCACTTACACCAATAACATTGTCAAGAAGTGGTATAGCGCCATAAAGTCTTACCAAGTTAAAATAAACATAGGCACGAATAAATTTAGCTTCCCCTTCAATTTTTGATTTGTTGCTCTCAGAAGCAACACCAAGATTTTGAAGTACCGTATTGGCTCTAAAAATGACATTATAAAAACTCCTGTAGTGGTCGGCAATTAAACCATTAGTTGCCTCAACAGCAAGATTATCAAATTGGGCAGCTTCTCCCTCTCCGCTTTTTGATCTTGTGTTGTCGCTACGCATTTCAGTTACATAATACTCAATTTGAGTAGCGTGATTACTCCTAGAGCTCGTGTCGTTAGCTCCTTGAAGGCCATCATACATATTGTAGACTCCTTGCATGAGCTGTGCTTCATCGGCGTAAAAACTTGCGCCACTTATTACTGATGTTGGTGCTGGTTCTAAATAGTCTTCACATGAAGTAAAGACAGCCATTACCGTAATAAAAATTATAATTCTAATGCTTTTCATGATTAATTATTTAGAAATTTAGATTAAGACCTAATGAGAATGTTCGATTAATCGGAGAACCAACGCGTTGGTAACCGTAATTAATTGGGCTCGTATTGTAAATAGACTCCGGATTTAAGCCGTTGTAATCATCAGCCGTTATATACATGAGGTTTTGCCCTGTTAAATAGATTCTAGCGTTAGTAATAAAGAGTTCCGAAAGTAAATCTTCAGGTAAATCATAACCAATTGAAATCGTTCGTAATGCTACATATGAAGCATTTTGTACAATTGAATCTGTGAATATTTTTTGTTTTATAAAGCCTTGATTAGGTGCAGTTGATAAGGCAGTTGAAGCAGATCCAAAGTGGCGGAACAAATACTGATCACCAATATTTCGTACTTCAGCCCCATGACTTCCTTGAAAAATAAAGCTTAATTCAAAACCGCCTACCTTAAACTCATTTGAAATGCTCCATACCAAATCAGGGTAAGGATTTCCAAGAATGGTTTTATCATCATCGTCAATTACACCATCACCATTAAGGTCTTTCACATAAACGTCTCTATTGGTTTGACGCACACGCTCCCATGGTGCCTTTATGTATTCAGCAGGAATCTCAGAGTCAACCACCCATCCGTAAAATGATGAAATCGGATTTCCAACTAAATTAATCCACTCTGCAGCACGCTTGGTATCAACGTTTGTTATTAGACCATTAGATTCCGCAAAGTCCACAAGCTCGTTTTCGTTTCGTGAAGCGATAAACGTACTGTTCCATTGGAAATTTGGTCGAATGACATTTTTAGTTCTCAATTCTATTTCAATACCTCTATTTTCAACCTTTCCTCTATTGTCAAGAGCATTCGGGAAACCTGTAGTATACGAAACCGGAACGTCTAACAATAGGTCCTCACTTGTCCTTTTATATACATCTATAGAACCTGTAAGTCTATTGTTAAAGAATCCAAAATCAATTCCTGGGTTCACCTCCACTGATTTTTCCCAACCCAAACCTGAATTGGAAATGTTAAGTGGGTTAAATCCATTAACAATAGAATTATTAAATGACGCTGACGAAGCTCCAATTAAAGACAAATAAGGGTAACTATTAATTTGGTTTCTGAAATCACCATTACCAATATCAAATGCATTGTTTCCTGTTAATCCATAACTAACTCTTAGCTTTAAAAAATTAATGGTCTTACTTTCACGCAGGAAATCCTCGTTAGAAAGCGTCCATCCAGCAGAAGCTGCTGGGAAAAATCCGTATTTAGAGTCTGGTCCAAAAGCAGAATACCCATCCCTTCTTGCGCTTAATGACACAAGATACTTGCCGTCATATGCATAATTGATACGACCAAAATAGGAAAGCAGCCTTTGCTGATATTCTTCAGATGTGGCTTCAGCAATAGTTGTTGCGCCAGAAAGTGTTCTTACCAAATCTGAGGTATAACCTATTCCTGTAGCAGCCTCAATTTCATAGTCCCACTGTTCAGCAGAAAAACCAGCCACTGCATTAATGTCATGTTTTCCTATGGTTTTATCATAAGTGAAAACATTATCCGAAACAATATGGAGTCTCTTGTCGTTTGAAAGGTCAAGTCTTGTTGCAGCTACTCCGTTACGACTCGCTTTAACCCCTTGCCATCTATCTCTTTTTGTGTGCGAGTAATCTCCACCTAAAGTTGTTTTAAACTTTAAACCATCAGCAATTTCATATTGTGCATAGATATTTCCGTATAGCTTAAATTTATAATCATTGCGATCACGTTCCAAAATTTTGGCAGCTGGATTGGTATTACTGGTTGTGCTAATATCTGTTTCACCTCCGTCTCCATATAAATCAAAATTATCAAAGTGTCTTTGCACAGCATAATCACCTACTTGAACATCTGGATATACATTTCTATCCACAAACTGGATGGTGTGGTCGTTGTGGTAGACCGGCAACCATGGTGGTTGTCTTAATACATCGTGCGTAGAACCATCAAATCTTCTTCTGTCAGAATAAGAAGGTGATATATTGGCGCCAATTTTAAATTTATCGCCAACTTTCGAGTCCACCTTCAAACGAAGACTGTAACGATTAAAGTTATCTGTAAGCAAAACACCTTCATCGCTTAAGTAGTTTAAAGATGTGCTAAATGTAGTACGCTGACTTCCTCCTCTAGCTGAAATGGAGTGACTTTCTATCATACCACCATCAAACATAATATCTTGCCAATCACGATCATTTTGAAGCGCAAGTTTATAGGTGGTTTTATCAGAAAGCTGACCTGTTGCTGCAAGTTCTTTGTCTGCCCATTCTTGCATGGTAACATATAAGTTGTCACCTCTTAGAGCTTCTTTAAAGCCTGTATATGTGTTGTAGGTGAATTTTGTTCTTCCTTCTTTGCCATTTTTGGTTGAAATAAGGATGACACCATTACCACCTCGAGCACCAAAAATGGCAGCCGAAGAGGCATCTTTCAGAACTTCAAAGGATTCAATGTCGTTCATATCAAGGTTACCTAAAAAATCATTATCAACAACAATCCCATCTACAACAATGAGTGGCGATGAACTACTGGTAATAGATCCTGTTCCCCTAACGCGTATGGTAGGATCAGACCCTGCTTCACCTTCTGTAGCTTGGATATTAACTCCAGAAATCTGTCCCACAAGGGCATCATCTATACGAGAAACAGCAATTTTATCGAGATTCTCGCTTTTAACTTTGGAGATAGCCCCAGTCAGATTTTTTCTTTTCTGAGTTCCATATCCAATGACAACAATTTCATCAAGTAGGTTGTCATCTAAATCCATCGCTACATTAAGTGTAGTATTACTGTCAACAGCAACAAGTTGTGTTTTAAACCCTACGTAGGAAAATTGTAATACGTCTCCTGCAGCAGCGCTGATTTCAAAATTTCCATCAAAATCTGTAACCGTACCATTATTAGAATTGGCTACCACAACATTAACACCCGGGATGGGTTCATTGTCTTCACTGGAGGACACTTGTCCCTTTATACTCATAGTATTCTGTGCATATGTGCTTAAGCATACAAGCAATGAAACTAAAAGAGTTAATTTAATCTTATAATTCATATTATGTTGGTTATTTATTGAAGTTAATCTTTCAATAATATTATTATTTTAAACGAATAACAAAAATGGCTAATGAAGCCAATGTAATTGGTTAACCATATTGGTTTTCCAAATATAGACATTAAATATTAATATCTAAATTAATGCCAAAAAAATATAACTTGGCTGTAAAATAAATTGCGTTATTTTAAGACATT
>JAQWKF010000070.1 GCA_029247985.1 Flavobacteriaceae bacterium | reverse complement strand
TGCTGAAAAGATAGACGCAAATATGGTAAATCGGTCAAAAAAGAAATTGGGAACTTGTTGTTGTGTAATTTCAAAAATAATTTTTGCAGTATGTAATTTGTGCGTGTAAAACAAAAGGGCAAAAAGCAAAAAACCAAAGGCGGCATAGAAAATATACAACTTTACGGATTTGACAATCGTTTTTTGATACCATTGCTGCTCGCCAAAATGAAATGAACTGATAATTACAAACAACAACAAAGAAGCTAGGGGGAAGCTGTAGAGGGCAAATACCATGACAAAAACAAACAAAATATAAATAACAAATAAGTAGCTAAACTGGTATTTCCTTACTGTTCTTTTAATTTTTGAGGCGATATATAAATCATTTGCACCGTGAATGATGCCTATTGTTAACACATTGACAGCGGCTAAAAAGCTCAATATATGATCCGACAGCACAGTACCTAAACCTGTACAAATCAGAGTGATAAGAATTTTTGAAATATCGAAATGATTAATCTTAACCATGCTTTGTTAACAAATTCACAAAATATTTATTCAAATATATACAGTTTGTTTAATTTTTTTTAACTTGCGATCAACAAAATATAATTAAAAAATTATGACACTTACTAATTTTATTTCATTTATTGGAAATGCGGATCTTAGTGATCCAGTTAATTTTACTTTCTTTTTAGGTACTATGGCAATGACAGCTGCTTCAGCTTTCTTTTTCCTATCCTTACCTCAATTTGACAGTAAATGGAGAACCTCAATTTTGGTTTCTGGTTTGATTACTTTCATCGCAGCAGTTCATTACTATTACATGAGAGAAGCTGCAACTTCTGGAGGAGTAACTACAGAAATCCGTTACATTGACTGGATACTTACAGTACCATTAATGTGTGTTGAGTTCTATTTAATTCTTAAGGCTGCTGGTGCAACAACCAAACACCTTAAGACATTAATTTGGGCTTCACTTGTTATGCTTGTAACAGGGTACTTTGGTGAAGTTGCTGACAGTAGCACTGCAATGCCTGCATTGTGGGGTCTTGCTTCTGGTATAGCATACTTCTACATCGCATACCTAATAAAGTATGGTGAGCTAGCTCAGCTTGCTGCATCTGCTGGTGGAGCGGTTGAAAAAGCACACAAAACATTAACACTATTTGTATTGATCGGTTGGGCTATTTACCCACTAGGTTATATGCTAGGTACTGCTGATGGTCAGTGGTATTCATTCATCACCGCTATCAATTTAGATATGGATGTTGTTTACAACATTGGTGATGCAATCAACAAAATTGGTTTTGGTTTAGTAGTTTACGCTGCGGCGGTTGCTTCTAAAAAATAAGTAAAAACCTAAATAGTATTTAAAAAAGCCTCGATTTTCGAGGCTTTTTTTTTACATTCTTTCCGGAGCATCAATACCCAAAAGACCAAGAGCAGTAGCAATAACATCCGCTACAGCACTACACAAAGACACCCTGAAGGATTGCTGTGTCTTATCCGAAACAAGGATAGGCACTTCTTGGTAGTATGAATTAAACTGCTTTACCAACTCATATAGATAATTAGCAATCAAAGCTGGACTGTATTGCTTAGCTGAAGCTTCGATAGTAGAAGGAAATTGAAGTAAGGTCTTCAACACCGTCTTTTCTTTTTCGTGCAGTGAGGTTACCTCCGCTATATCAAAATTCGTTTCCGAAGACTTGCGTAAAATAGATTGAATTCGCGCGTGCGTATATTGTATAAATGGCCCCGTATTTCCTGTGAAATCTACAGAAGCCTTAGGGTCAAACAAGATGCGCTTCTTTGGATCTACTTTAAGGATGTAATATTTCAAAGCTCCCATTCCAATAGTGTGATAAAGCGATTCCTTTTCCGCTTCAGAAAGTCCGTCTAGCTTTCCCAACTCCTGGGAAATCTGCTTGGCTGTATCCCGCATTTCGGTCATAAGCGCATCGGCATCTACTACCGTTCCTTCACGACTTTTCATCTTTCCACTTGGCAAGTCGACCATACCATAGCTTAGGTGATGTAAATGATCTGCCCATGCATAGCCCAATTTCTTTAACACAAGGAACAATACCTTAAAATGGTAATCTTGTTCATTTCCTACCGTGTAAACCATACCCTTCATATCCGGATGATCGGCATAACGCAGGCGTGCTGTGCCAAGGTCTTGTGTCATGTATACGGAGGTTCCATCAGAACGAAGCAACAGTTTTTCATCTAAACCTTCGTCAGTTAAATCTATCCAAACAGATCCGTCTGGTTTTCTGAAAAACACACCTTTATCAAGTCCTTCGCTGACAATTTCTTTCCCCAATACATAGGTGTTGCTTTCATAGTAGTAGGAATCGAAGTGAACCCCCAAACGTTTGTAGGTTTCATCAAAACCATCGTACACCCAAGCATTCATTTTTTCCCATAACGCAATGACAGCTGCGTCCTTTTGCTCCCAACGGATTAGCATATCCTTTGCCTGTAACATGATGGGGGCTGTGTTTTTAGCCGTTTCTTCATCACAACCAGCAGCTATCATATCGGCTGTTTCTTTTTTGTATTGTTGGTCAAAAAGCACATAGTATTTACCTACTAATGCATCGCCCTTTAGCTTGGCAGTTGTTGGCGTTTCGCCATTTCCAAACTGCTCCCATGCTACCATAGACTTGCAGATATGAATTCCCCTATCATTGATAATTTGAGTGGTGTGTACGTTTTGGCCGTTGGCAGACAGTATGTTGGATACCGAAGCCCCTAATAAATTATTTCGAATATGACCAAGGTGTAGTGGCTTGTTGGTGTTTGGCGAGGAATACTCAACAAGTATTTTATCAGCAGCTACATCGACATTTTTAATTCCAAAATGTGTGTCGGCATGAATTTCTTTCAATGCTTTGATGTAATATGCTGGTGATATTTGAATATTTAAAAAACCTTGTACCACATTATAAGATGCTATTTCCGCAATTTCGGCTTGAAGATAATCGCCTAACTCCGCTGCCAAATCAGCAGGCTTTTTTGGCACTAGTTTCAATAGGGGAAATACCACAACAGTCAAATCACCTTCAAATTGAGGTTTGGTGGGCTGAATTTCAATGCTATCTGCTGTTTTATTGTACTGTTTGGCAACGTATGCAGCAAGCTGTTCTTTAATGATATGTTCCATATACGTATATCATGTGCAAAGATAAGGGATTCCAACAGGTTGCAACGCATTTATCCTATCTTTGTAATATGCTAGCAAATGTATCGTATAATAACAAAACCCAGCGCGAATCCATAGATACGCTGGTTGGCAAACCCTTTACGCTAATAAACAGACTTAAATTAGGTGGAGTGGGTTCGCCCAAACTGCATGTGGTTTCCAGTAGTAAAGAAATTGACTCCTTGTTTGTTCTGGATCACAATGATAATACCTGTAATATTGAACTCCGCCCAAACGGCATCATTCTTCGCTTTAGATCCCTACTTGAAACTTACGGCTTGGTTATTCCCTATTATAAACTCACCCTGTTTAAAGGTTCTGGAGAGGCCTACAGCATTCACATGGAGCATCACAAGGTTAGCGTCTCATCAAAATCTAAAAGTGTGCGCGAATTTTTCAAAAAGATTCAGCAGCAAAAAGCCAGTATTTCAGGAAACTACCTTTAGTATACTTCTGCCAGCATACAGCGAACACTACCCCCTCCCAAATCTTCGATGGTCGGGATAGGGCTATGGACAAGCTTAAGATACTGCTGCAACTGAGCAATTTGCTGGGAAGTAAGCGCCTCATAAGCGCGCGTACTCATAACCAAAAGCATCTTACCGCCTGCTGCTGAAAGTGCTAACATATTGCCTGCAAATTGAGAAATTTGTTTCTCTGTAAGCGCAACAACTTCTTTTCCAGAAAAGGTAAGACGGTCTTGTAGCAAGGCCCGCTCGACAGGGTCATCAACAGCATCCAAGCAAACAAGAGCAAAACGGGGAGCTACCACCATCATAACGTTGGTGTGGTATATAGGTAAGCGCTCTTCTCCAACCGTTTGAAAGGCATTAAAAGCTATGGGGGTAAAATTAAATTTTTTA
>JAQWKF010000061.1 GCA_029247985.1 Flavobacteriaceae bacterium | reverse complement strand
ATCATTGGTTTTGATGTTATAGACAAGAACTTGGGAGCTATTGGTTCCGTTGTAGCTATTAATGAGCATACGGCTCAGGCAACCATAGAAGTTTCCATTGGGCAGAAAATTGCTTTAATTCCAATAGTTGATGAAATCATTTTGGAGCTCAAAAGGGATGCGAGATCCATATACGTTGACACACCAGCAGGCTTAATTGATCTTTACACTAAAGATGTATAGGGCTTTATGCTTTATAATGCTTTGTTCAGCGCTCAGCCATGCGCAAGTGCAACAGTTAGCAGACGTGATTTTACGTGCACAACGAATACAGAGCAGTATTCAACCAATAAGTCAAACAGATATTGCGCAAGACAGCTTACTGCTAAAACAAGATATAGGGGAGCTATTACAAGGCGTACCCAGTTTATTTGTCAGCAGTCAGCAAAATTTTAGTCAAGACACACGAATCTCAATTCGTGGATTTGGTACACGCGCCACTTTTGGTATCCGCGGCATTAAGATTTTATGGGATGGTATCCCCATGACGACACCCGATGGCCAAACCCAACTGGACCACATTCCATTGTCGTCCTTGGGAACAATTGAAGTTATTCGGGGTGTTTCTAGTGGGCTATATGGCAATGCATCTGGAGGTGTTATCATGCTCAAAAGCTCACCGATTAAACCTAAAAAAACACTTACCGCCACCTATGGCGAATTCGGCAGCCAACACTTGGTTGGCAGCTATGGTTCCAAGAATGAAAAGAATCTTTTTCGCGCGGTTGCTGAACACAAAAAATACCACGGCTATCGACATTGGAGTGGTTATGAAAACAGCCTTATAAACCTGTCCAATACGTTTATAAATACCAATGGAGACAAACTCACTGTTACTTATAATTATTTTAACAGCCCTTTGGCTTTGGATGCTGGTGGACTCACCGCCACTGAAGTAAGAGAAAATCGCAGTCAGGCAAGACAGCGGAACTTAGACTACAAAGCAGGTGAAAAAGTCAAACAGCACCAATTGACAGCTCGTTGGCAAAACAATAAATGGACTACTTATGGATTTTTTTCCAGGCGTAACCTAAATGCGAAACTACCCTTTGAATTTGGAGGACAAATTGATTTGGGGCGTAGTTACTATGGGCTTGGCGTGCAGAAAGACGGACGTAATAAACAGTGGTTATGGCAATATGGCGTTGAAGCTGCAGCCCAGAGAGACGGAAGGAAAAGATTTAAAAATATCTTGGGAGAAAAAGAGAGCATAACACTAGACCAAAGCGAGCGTTTTTATACACTTGGCGCCTATGGAATTGTTGAATTATCCCTCAGGGATTGGCGATTTCGTACCTCCTTTCGTGCTGACACCCACCGCATTGAACTTGCTGATTATATAGGCAGTAACTCGGGTAAAAAGAGCCTAACTGCCTACTCACCTTCCGTAGCAGCATTTTATAGCTTTTCCTCCAATCTCAGCAGTTATATACGTTGGGGAACAGGTTTTGAAACACCATCGCTCAATGAATTATCTGCAAATCCTAATGGCGAAACTGGGTTTAACGATGCGTTATCGCCTCAAAAATCACAAGAAGTAGAAGTTGGTATGCTACTCAAAGCAAAGAATTTTAATGCTTCCCTAATACTGTTTACGACAACAACACAAGATGAAATTTTATCTTACGAGCTCAATGCTTTTCCGGGGCAAGATTTTTTTAGAAATATCGGTCGTGTAGACAGAAAGGGAATTGAGGTTACTGCTAACTTACGCATGGCCAAAACTGCCACACTAAAACTCAACTATAGTCATGGAACATTTAAAACCCAAGACGGAAACGACCTGCCTAACGTGCCAAAAAGTCAATTTAACGCAGGCCTAAACCACTTATTTGGAATGACTACGGTGTCGTTGAGCATACAGAATATAGGCAAGCGTTATGCCGATTCTAAAAACCTTATCGAAGTTTCAAAATTTTGGACAGCAGACCTCTATGCACAACGTAAATGGGGCCTAACAACTTGGACAATAGGAATTCGTAATATTGCCAATGCAAGCTATTATGACAACATTCGTATCAATGCCTTTGGCGGACGCTATTTTGAGCCTGCTGCCATGCGTCAAGCCTTTGTTCGTGTTCAAGTGCAGTTATAGATTTGGTATATTTGAATAGAAATCTAAACAAACCCCATGAAAAGAAACATCATCATGCTGGCGTGTGTCACTTTACTACTTAGCCAGTCTTCTTGTGCCCAAAAAGAAAATACACCTCCCTTAAAAACACCTGTAACTGCCTCCTATACTTTGGAGCTTGTGGTGCCTGATGTTGAAGTACCTTGGGGCATGGTATTTCTGCCCAATGGCAGCTTATTGTATACAGAAAAAGAAGGGAAGCTAATTCGCTTTCAATATGGCAAAAAGCATGAGATTTCTGGCTTGCCTACTCCTTATGTTCGAGGTCAGGGCGGTTTGATGGGCATTGCTTTACATCCCGATTTTGAACAGAATAATAGCATCTATTTTACTATGGCAACCGCCAATGAAGATGCTTCTGGAGGAAACACAGGCTTGTATAACGCTACATTAAAAGGAAACGCAGTTTCTGATGTAAAACTGCTTTACAAGGCTATGCCCGACACCAAAAAAGGGGTGCACTTTGGTTCACGTATCGTATTTGATGGAGATGGATACCTGTATTTCTCTATAGGTGACAGAGGTGAGCGAGATATAAACCCCCAAGACATTACAAAAGATAACGGCAAAATATATCGGCTACACGATGATGGAAGTATTCCTGAGGACAATCCATTTGTTGGGGTGGAAGGTGCCAAAGAGGCTATATATTCATACGGACACCGTAACCCACAAGGGTTAGCAATTCACCCAAAAACGGGTGCTGTTTGGGCGCACGAACACGGACCACGAGGTGGCGATGAAATTAATATTATTGAAGCAGGCAAAAACTATGGCTGGCCTAAGATTACCTATGGCAAAAATTATTCGGGAACGACCATCACCAAAAACCGTACACTTCCAGGGATGGAGCAGCCTTTCTACTATTGGGTGCCTTCAATAGCTGCATCGGGAATGGCTTTTATAACCTCCGGTAAATATCCAAATTGGAAAGGGAGCATACTGGCAGGATCACTAAAAAAATCGTACCTGGAACGCCTCACAATTCGTGAAAACAAAGTGGTGGAACGGGAGAAAGTTGCAGCTGATATTGGGCGTGTACGTGATGTTATTCTAGGTCCTTATGGCTACATCCACATTGCTGTTGAATTTGAGGGGATATATCGTATTAAGCCTTTAACAAAAAACTAATGGCTGCGGTACCGCTTTCGCTATAAATAAAAAACGGCTCAATAGAGCCGTTTTAGGGGTAAATAAACATAACGCTTATTTCTTTTCTTCTGCAAGTTCTGCGAGCATAGCCAAGGCATGTCCTTGGTTGGGCTCGAGTGCTACTATAATTTTATCGTCCATAATTTCTAACTTTTACGGCGTTAAACTTATCGTAACGATTGATCCGGGTGCGTTCTCTCCACCCGCGACTATATTATAAACCCAGTCCACACGGGTTAAAGTATAGT
>JAQWKF010000059.1 GCA_029247985.1 Flavobacteriaceae bacterium | reverse complement strand
GCGTTTAAGGGCCATGACAATGGCACCTGTATGTACGGGCTTTTGGGTTTGTGCCTGTATCTCTTCTTGCATGATTCGAGAGAGAGATGTGAGGTTAATAATCCCTTGGGTAAGTGCGCTAATCAAAAAAGGCTTTGACTTGATATGCGCTTCCACGGCGGCGGCAATGGTTTTCATAAGCTGCAATTATTTCACAAAGATACTAATAATTCAACAAACTGTTATAATTATAACATTCTAAACAAAATAAAAGGCTTGCTTTATGTGCGTAAGGCTGTGATTTGGTGGTTGCCCTACAATACTAATGATATCAAAACGCGTTTCCCCTTGCCAATTAAACTTCTGCACATAAAAATCTGCGGCACGAGCCAAAAGCTTGCGTTTTTTGGGGTTACAAATGTTTCTGGAGAACCATAAAAATCTGATAGACGCCACTTAACTTCCACAATAGCGAGTGTGTCGTCTTTAGATGCAACAATGTCAAGTTCGGCTTTTTGATAGTAGAAATTACGACTCTTAATGCGGTAACCCTGCTTTTTTAAATAGGCACAAGCCATGTCTTCACCATCCCTTCCTTTGTCAAGAGTATTCATAAATTATAAGATTTGAGATAATTAAAGATAAAAAGCCTTGGGTAAGTTAGGGTATAAAATCCCTATTTTTGTGCGCATATATTTTAAATGAGCAAACGCCACACCATAACCGCTGCACTTCCTTACACCAATGGTCCTATTCATATTGGCCACATGGCCGGGGTATATGTCCCTGCAGATATCTATGCGCGCTACTTGCGCCTAAAAGGGGAAGAGGTTTTGTTTATTTGCGGAAGTGATGAACATGGGGTAGCCATTTCGATGAAAGCCAAAAAAGACGGCATAACACCAAAGGAAGTAATTGATAAGTACCACAATATTATCGATAAAGCCTTCAGTGATTTTGGTATTTCTTTTGATTACTACGGCAGAACCTCCAGTAAAGTGCATCACGAAACAGCACAAGAATTTTTCAAAGTAATTCATGAAAAGGATGGATTTGAGACTCAAACTACCGATCAATTGTATGATGCTAAAGAAGACCAGTTTTTAGCAGATAGATATGTAGTGGGCACCTGCCCAAAATGTCATAACCCAGAAGCGTATGGCGATCAATGCGAGTCTTGTGGAAGTTCGCTTAACGCCAACGATTTGATCGACCCAAAATCAGCGATTTCAGGTGAAACTCCAAGCCTTAAAACGACCACACATTGGTATTTACCGCTTGATCGATATGAAACGTTTTTACGTTCATGGATCCTAGAAGGACATCAAAAAGATTGGAAACCAAATGTGCTGGGTCAAGTTAAATCATGGCTTGATGACGGACTAAAACCAAGAGCCGTAACCCGTGACTTATCATGGGGGATTCCAGTGCCTGTAGATAGGGGTGAAAACAAAGTACTTTACGTGTGGTTTGATGCACCTATTGGCTATATCTCTGCCACAAAAGAATGGGCAGCAAAAGAAGGCAAAGATTGGGCGCCTTACTGGAAAGATGAAAATACCGAACTGGTTCATTTTATTGGAAAAGACAATATTGTATTCCACTGCATCATTTTTCCAGCCGTACTAAAAGCAATGGGCAGCTATATACTCCCAAAAAATGTGCCTGCAAACGAATTTCTAAACCTAGAAGGTCAAAAGCTTTCAACTTCAAAAAATTGGGCTGTGTGGCTGCATGAATACCTTGAAGATTTTCCCAACAAGCAAGATGTATTACGTTATGTCCTTACCGCAAACGCCCCAGAAACTAAAGACAATGACTTTACCTGGCATGACTTTCAAACACGAAACAACAGCGAACTGGTAGCCATTTTTGGAAACTTTGTCAATCGAGTAATGGTCTTGATGAAAAAATATTATGAAAGCGTAGTTCCTGAGCCCAATGAATACAGCACCGTTGATACAGAAACACTCGAAACACTTGCGGCTGCCCCTTTGAAAATTGGGGAATTAATTGATCAATATAAGTTTCGTGCTGCCTGTCAAGAAATGATGCAGTTAGCACGCTTGGGCAATAAATATTTGGCTGACGAAGAACCTTGGAAGCTTATCAAAACAAACCCTGAACGCGTGGCTACCATCATGCATACTGCCTTGCAAGTAGCAGCTGGATTGGCTATACTTTCCGAACCCTTTTTGCCACATACTGCCCAAAAACTTCGAGAAATGTTAAAGTTGGATGAAGCAGTTTGCTGGGATAGTTTGAAAGATGTAATACCTGTTAGAAGCCACCATACGCTTGGCGAAACATCTCTCCTTTTTGAAAAAATAGAAGATGAAGAAATTAGTGCTCAGCTACAAAAGCTTACCTTATAGTAGCGCTTTTTCTTCTGTGTTTTAAATAATCCGTTTGGGTTATTAAATAATGTTTAATTTTGATTGACCCTGATCTTATTGACATGAAACACAATTTTTACAAAAAGCTTTTCATTATTGGTTTTTTAATAATCGCCCCTTGTCTTCCTTACACGTTGAGCCAGCATGCTAATTTGTTTTTTCACGACTTCTTAAAGCTAAATTCAGACGAGGGTATTATTTCCTTGTTTTTTACAATTGGTTTTTTTTTGATGGTTATTGCTGTCATTTTAAAAGCATATAAAAAAGGCTAAAACCTATATTTGTAGCAATGATCCGCATTGCCCACCACCCTATTTACGCGCACCCCTTACCAAAAGGGCATCGTTTTCCTATGGCCAAGTATGAATTGTTACCTCAGCAACTCCTCTTGGAAGGAACATGCCATAAAGAGCAGTTTTTTGCGCCTAAGCGAATTGCAGATTCACACATTACACGAACACATTGCCAGAACTATTACAAGCAACTAAACGCCTTGTCGCTTTCAAAAAAAGAGGCACGCCGCATTGGCTTTCCGCTGTCAGCTGAGCTCATTGAGCGGGAGTGTGTCATCGCACAAGGCACATTAGAAGGGTGCACTTTTGCGCTTGAAAATGGCATTGCCTTTAATATTGCAGGGGGAACACACCACGCCTTTTATGACCGTGGAGAGGCATTTTGTTTGCTTAACGACCAAGCCATTGCAGCGAATTACCTACTCCATAACAAGTTAGCGCAACGAATCTTGATTGTCGATTTGGATGTTCATCAAGGAAATGGCACAGCAGCACTATTTCAAAACAATCCCGCCGTATTTACATTTTCAGTTCACGGCAAAGCGAACTATCCTTTTCAAAAAGAACGCAGTGATTTAGACATCCCATTAGCGGATAATACGCAAGATATCGCATACCTGAGTATGCTGGAAGAAACACTACTTAAATTGTTAAACGACTTCCAGCCTGACTTTGTGTTTTACCTTTCGGGTGTAGATGTGCTATATGAAGACAAACTTGGACGCTTGTCTCTTACACTCGAAGGGGCTAAAAAAAGGGATGGAGTGATCCTATCCGCATGTAATGAACGCAACATTCCTGTGCAATGTAGCATGGGTGGAGGCTATGCCCCAGATGTAAATATAATCGTTGAAGCTCATGCCAATACCTATCGAATCGCAGCAGATATATACGACTGATTAAAGCCGTTGCATTTCATCTAAATGAATTTCAGCAGCACGTCTTTTTTCACCAGTCTTCGTTTCATATTCACGATATTCCAAATGTCCACGACACGCCACATGACTTCCTTTTTTCAGGTGTTCGAGGCATATTTCAGCTAGCTTATTCCACGCAACAATGCGATGCCATTGCGTTTTTTCAACAGCTTCACCTTCTTTATTTTTATAGCGAAGATTGGTAGCTATGGAAAAGGTCGTTAACTTTTTTTTGGAATCTAATTTTACTTCTTCTGGGTTGTCGCCCAAGTGTCCGATTAGCATAACGCTATTCTGAATGGTACTCATGATAAGGGGTTTTATAGGTTACTTATTCCGCTAGCGCCATCGCTGACTGCGCAACAACAACGCTGCTTTAACAACATCTTGCCTACTTATTTGCCCTACCAGCCTCCCCTGCTCTAGGACAGGAAGTCTACGACGGTTGGTCTTATGAAACAACGTAGCAGCATCAAAAATCGTTTTATCTGCTTCTATGGTGTCTGGGTTTTCTGACATACTTTGTGCTACCTTACGATCAAAGAAAGGCTGATTAAAATACTTGCTTTCGGAAAGGTGTTTAATGCAGTCTGCCTCAGAAATAATTCCAACCAATCTAGACATATCGTCCAAAACAGGTCCACCAGAGATTTTATTGCGAATAAGAATACGCATTACCTCAAGGATAGATTGCTGTGGGGAAAATGTAATCAAGTCACGTGTCATATAGTCACGTACCAAAAGGGATTTCCTCCGCTTTGGAATGAGCTTTTGACGTGCTGCTTGAAAACTTTTAATAGGCATGTTTATGTTTTGTTGAACAAAAGATAAGCAAATTTTTTTAATATTTGAATTGTCAGTAAAAAAGATACATTTACAACAATGAAAAAGATAGCTATTATGGGATGTGGTTGGTTGGGTAAAGCACTTGCTCAATCGCTTATAGCCAAAGGGTATCATGTTCGTGGAAGTGTCACAACCGAGAATCATCTAGAAGGTTTACGCAACCTCGGCATCGAGCCATTTTTGATTAAGCTCAATAACGAAGCTATCACTGGAAACTTAACTGCATTTCTAAAAGAAGTTGACACTCTTGTTATTGCATTTCCACCAGGGCTGAGAAAAAATCCCAAAGCCAACTATGCAAATCGTATAAAAATACTTGTAACTGCACTTACGGAACACTCTTCTTGTAAACTAGTAATGCTCGGTAGTATTGGGGTGTTTGGTTCTTCGCAAGGGGTGGTTAACGAAAAAAGCACACCAAAACCCGATAATTTAAGTGGGCAACAACTCTTGGAGGCAGAAAAATCTATACTAACTGCTATAAATCATGCGACAATTGTAAGGTTGGGTGGACTCGTTGGGGGCGATAGGCATCCAGCTAAACAGCTCGCTGGCAGAATTAATATACCAGCACCACTAGCACTAACAAACCTAGTTCATCGAGAAGACGTAGTGCGTTTTTTAATGGCTATAATTGAAGGGGGGCATTGGGGAAAAACGCTTCATTGTGTTAGTCCTGTTCATCAGCGAAGAGTTGATTTTTATACACTAGCCGCTAAACGTTTAAACCTACCTCTTCCCGCATTTGCAACAACGGGCAGCACCCGAAACAAAGTGGTAATGGATGACAGTAGTGCTGGGTTATTCGATTTTACGTATCGGTTGGCCGATTGTGGAGTTGAAGTCACTTAGCATAGTATCCTCGCTAATTTGGTTGGCAAATATATCCCAGCTTGTTTTCATTTTATTTATGGCTAAGCTTTGTTTTTCAAGAGCAGCACCACCTAGACGCTGGTCTGCAGCAATGCTTACATGGGTTACGAACACATTAAAACGTGCACGAATGGGTTTAGTGTCCCAGTCTTTTGGCCAGAGTTGCGTATTTAATTTAATGGCTTCCTCCTTGATGTTTTTAAGCGTTATAGCACGCTGTTCATAAGGGATATCTTGTAGAGATTCCATCAACGCCATTATGTTAGACCAATTTAATTCCTGTTTTGAAACAGGTGTTTTAAGCGGGTTTGTTTGAATAAGGGTATCGACTATAACAGAGTTATCTGAGGAAGGTGAAGGCTGTTTTTGTGTACAACCAACCAGCACAATAAAAAAAAGTAAATAACAGAAACGCATTCTCAAAGATACACTTCTTGTGCATTGTCTAAAAGACTATTCAGAAGTAATAAGGCAGCTATTAACAAAAAAACATTAAGAATTTTAAAATTTTAATTTTTCATTTTTATCCCAAAGTCCCCAATAGGCGCCTACTTCTCCTTCTGGGCCCACTTTCCATGACTCATCAAAAGATGAAAAATAAAATACGTCTATGTTGGACTTTTTAGCCCAAGCCTGCGTATTGATAAAATATTTCATGGCGTGTTCCTCACCCGGGTCAGCACCTTTCAATGACTCACCCTTACTTGGCCATCCTGTTTCGGTAATAATTACTTTTTTCCCTTTTGCAGCATCCATAGCCTGCCCATACATTTGTTGCATATGGTTTAGCGCATACGCTTCTGGACAGCCTTCCCAAAAGGGGTAGCAATTTGACAATATTACATCCGAATGTTCCACAAGCTCCGGGTGTACCGAAAATTCGTAATAGGCATCTACATAGCCTACTGGAATATGTTCCGGTATTGCTGCGCGAACACGTTTCATAAAATCTAAAAGTGCTTCAAGAGAAAGGTCGTTTCTGTAAAGTACTTCATTGCCAACAGCGGCAATATCCACGCATCCTTCGTTTGCCAAAGCAATTAGAGCATTGATTTCCTCTTCGTTTTTTTCATCGTCATCACTCAACCAAGCGCCTACCATAGTTTTCAAACCGTGTTTATGAGCTAATCTAGGAATATGTTCGTTTCCTTCAATACACGAAAATGAACGTATCCATTTGGAGTAAGGCTTTAAAATCTTAATGCGTCTTTCAACTTGTGCTTCAGTGATCGTATCTCCAGGCTCCTGACCGTCTTCATACATGCTAAAGCAAATGCCATGCATACCCGAATCGAGTGTTTTACGCCATAGATTATTTAATTCTTTGTTTGAATAGGTGTCAAAGTTGACACCTTTATAAGACTTGTATTCAAGTGCCTCTAGGCTAAAGTCTTTCCCTTCTCTGTATGACATGTATTAGTGTTTTAATTTTTCTTTTTTGTCCCAAATACCCCAACGCGAACCAACATCTCCTTCGTGATGAACTTTCCAAGACTCATCAAATGAGGAAAAGTAAAACAAGGGCACTTTTGCTTGTTTGGCCCAACTATTTACATTCACAAAATACTGTGCTGCATTTGACGCTGTGGGAATTGCTGCTCCGACACTTTCACCTTGATTTGGCCATCCTGTCTCGCTTATAATAATGGGTTTGTTCTTGGCCACATTACTTGTAGCTTCGTACATTTCTTTTAGATATGCTGTGGAAGATTCAATAGTTGATCCCTCCCAAAACGGATAACAATTTATTAAAATTACATCACATGCATCAACCAGCTTTGGTCGTTGAATAAATTCGTAATAAGCATCAACATATCCCACCAGAACCTTTGGGTTTGCCTTTTTAACTTGAGTGATATAATCAATTATTTGTGCTTCGCTGAGCTCATTTCGCATCAAAGTCTCATTACCCACAACCGCGATATCAACTTGATCGTTTTTAATAAGCTTGATCAAGGCGTCAATTTCTTTCTTGTTTTCCTCGGCATCATTTCCTATCCAAGCACCTACCATTGTTTTTAGCCCTCTCGTTCTTGCGGCCTCAGGTATAAACTCATTACCGTTTGTACAAGAGAACGAACGAATCCACTTGGTGTAAGGCGCTACTATGTCCATACGCTCGTTAATTTGTGCTTTCGAAAGTTTGTGGCCTATATTTTGGTTCTCTCTGTAAGGGCTAAAGCACAATCCATGAAGCCCATATGATAAGGTGTCTTTGAATAGCTTGGTTTGCGCATCTTTAGCTAGGCTGTTGAAATCAACATCTCCCAACAATGACTTATTAAAATTAGCATCAGTAAATTCCTTAATTTTTCCTTGTTTATAATATGATACAAGAGTTTTAGGGGCGGCTTTACGCGCTTTTATTTGTTGTCTAATCTCATTTGCGCGTGTTTCATCAATGCTATAATTTCTCATGATGTACATAGCAACAAGCGTACCCACCAAAGGGAAGAAACAAAAGAAGGCATGTAATCCGTCAACGGCAGATTGCTGTTCAGTTGTGGCAAGGTCTGGATTAAAGCCAACAAATGCGATAATAACACCACTTAGTGCGCCAGCAATAGCAAAACCAACCTTGACCATCCACCAATAAATAGCACCAAAGATTCCCTCTCTTCGCAACCCAGTGTTTAGCTCATCTAAGTCAATTACATCGGCAGTCATGGACATCATGATAGTGAACAAACTTCCTATGCCAAAAGAGAAAAACGGAAGTGCAATAATATACATCCATGGTTTTCCAGGGATAAATAAAAACCAAAGCATCGCATATCCTATGACTGAAATGCCCTGAGCTAATAAAAACGCTCGCTTCTTGCCAAGTTTCTTTGACATCCATGTGATAATGGGAATTACGATGAATGTGGTACCCAAGGCGCCCAAGCAGCCAAATAAAGAAACCCAAATACCACTTGCTCCGGCATCTCCATTAAAGAGCTTGTATACGATAACAAAAAAAGTGAGTGCTGCAACGGTATTAAATGCGTTGAAAATTAAAAATGTGGCCCCACATAATTTTCTAAATTCTTTGATTTTAAACGCTTCCACAAAACTGTAATAAATCTTTAGAAGACTATTGCCTATGTTGGCAATATTGAGCGGTTCATAGTCCTCATTAACAGTTGACTTGCTTTTTATAAATAGTGCTGGAACCATGGCAAAAATAGTACAGGGTATAGCTACCCAAATGGCAAGCTCTCGCACGGCCACGTCTGCTGATGAAAACCATTCTGGATCATACATAATAACCCAAAACCATGGAGCAATTACCCAAGCCCACTGACCAATCCATTGGGCAATAGCCATAATGCTTGTACGTTCATGAAAATCGTCGCTCATCTCATACCCCATAGCTACATAAGGAACACTAAAAAGGGTAAGGCCTAAATAAAATAGAATAGACCATAAAATGAAATACCAAAAGTTGTATTCAAGTGTATTTTCCTTAAAAAGTTGCCACATAAAAATATAGGCTACCCCCATCACTATTGCGCCTAACAAAACATATTGTCTGCGGCGTCCCCATTTTGATTTTGTATTGTCTGATATAAAGCCCATAATTGGGTCTGTTATAGAATCAAATATTCTTGGGAAAAAATAAATTAATGACCACATCCGTCCAGTAAAGCCCAAGTCTTGTACCAATACAACCATAAATATTCCTAATATGGCTGGGAACATTTGATTGGCTAACATCCCGAAACCAAAAGCAATCTTTTGGCCCATAGGAACTTTGTTATGCTGAACTATGTGTGATCCGCTTTTCATAATGCTAGATTTGAAAAGGTTATCGTCTGAATAGCTTGAGGGCTAATCGAAATGTTTTTTGAAATTTCACCTAATTTTAAGTCAAAACTCTTCCTTGTCTTCCCTTCATTAAATACAACAACAGCAATACTTCCGTCGGGATTTTTAGCGGCAGTAACCATCAATTCGGAGTCTGAGTTGTGGGCATCAATTACTTTAGCATCTGGTCGAATAAATTTGCTAAAATGTACCATGATGTAATAGAGTGGTGTAAAGTATACTTCGTCCTTCTCGGTATCAACTATTACGGGAGCAATACACCAGTTATTTGCCCAGTTAGGACCTCCCTTGGTATCCAATACCATATTCCAATCAACCCAACCGTCAACCCAATTGTTAAGGCAACCAATAATATCTCTAGCGTAACGGTTTGCTGGTGCATACTTGGGGTGTAGGTATTTTTTTTCTGCTTCTCGCCAATCATATCCCCAGTCTGTGGCTTCTTTCTTCCAATACCAGTTGTCGTCTTGCCAAACAGGAACTTCTGCGTCTATGCAAGCTTCGGTTTGAATTAAATATTTGTTTGGTGCCTTTTGATGTGCATATTGTAATTCTTCTGGGAAATAGTCATAAGTACTCTCATACCAGTGCACGGCAGTTCCATCGTAATATTTAGATGAGGCCTCATCTTGGTACATGACATCTACCCATTCCTTTAGGCCTTCTCGGTTCTGATCATAACCTAAAATAACCAAATCTCCTTTGCCATCAGCTTCGAGTTTTGGTCCGAGGAAATGCTGCACAAAATGAGTCATTTCTTCAGGAGAGTAATGCATACTCTCCCAATTTTCGCCGTTTCCATGCGGTTCATTTTCTACAGTAAAGCCCCAAATGTCAATGCCCTGATCTTTGTAAGCATCAACATATTTGGAAAAGAATAAAGCCCAAGTATCGTAGTATTCAGGTAGCAGTTTCCCTCCAACCCAACTGTTATTGTCTTTCATCCATGGCACTGCTGTCCAAGGGGAAGCGAAAAGCCTAAAACCATCTTCAGAAACAGCCATAGCATCTTTGATCATGGGTATCAAATCGTCTTTGTCTTCGTCAATGGAAAAATGAAGAAGTTCCTTATCACCTGCAACTGGCGTGTAAGAGTAGTTGTTGAGCGAAAAATCACATGAATTCATGTGTGTACGTGTAAGGGAATAACGCGCCCCTTCTTTTGCAAAATATGCTTTTAAAATTTTGTCTCTGTTTGCTTTGCTTACCTGATTGAGCAGATATGCAGATGATTCTGTAAAAGCTCCTCCAAAACCTGTAATGGTTTGGAGTTCCTTAGATGTATCTAAGGTAATGCTCGAAGGGTCGTCTAGGGTTTTAAAGTCTTTTAGTTGCGTTAGCTTATTTCCGCTTTCTGAAGTCTCATATACCGTTATTTCAGGAGATCCGTCTGTACAAGAAGTTGCCATTAGGGTAAATATTAAGCCGATTAAGAGTATGTTTGTTTTCATAAAATTAGTTTGGATTAAGCTCTAAGACATTTGGTGGAAGGACAGAAATGTAAAGGTTTTCACTTACCCCATTAAAGGTTTTGGTTATGGATTTTCCATTACGCGTAAGACCTTCAAAAGTACCCTTGTCAACAGCTTCCCAAAGTGCATACTTGGCTTTGCCGTCAACAGTGAATAACCCAAAGTGGTTTTCGGAGCCTTTGGCGTTATGCGCCTCTTTCCAGGGTTCATCAAAAGCCTCAAAAAAGAAACAAGACACCTTGTTTTCTTTAGCCCATGCGCGCATCAGTCGATAATACTTTGCCTGTTTATATTGGTCTGCAGCATGAGAGCCTTTCCTGCCATAATAGCCATTTGATATGGTAGCCCAACCTGTTTCACCAATATGTATGGGCTTGTTAACTCCCAGGCTTTCCATGTATTTTTTTACTTGGTGGTATTGGTCAGTGGCAAAGTCTCTAGCACGTAGCATGGCTTCGTCTATAAGTTCTTTTTGAGTATTACCTAAGGCTTCGGCTTGGGTTACTTCCCAAAATGCTGGATTGTAGTGCGTGTTGTGAAAGGGATAAGTGTGCATGGAAATATAATCCACTGCTCGTATCAAGTCCTCTAAATCCGAATTGTGATAAGCTGTATCTCCTCCTCCCCATGAAGCAAAATCATCGGAGCTGGTAATCCACAAGTCTTTTGGAAGTTTGCTTTCCTTTTTTAGTGTTTGTAAATAGGAAACCCAATTCAGAATAATGCCGGGTTGTACATAGTAACTTTCGGCCCATTTTACCATGGCTTCATTCCCAACAGCAAGTACTTTTACAATGTCTGGGTATTTATTGGCCAACTCAACGGCTTTGTCAATTTCAATTTCGTTTCTAGGACTTTCTACATAGTGATTAACTACTTTGTCTGTCCAAGCATTTAAGCAATCAATCCAGGCACCAAGCATGACATACATTTCAAATGAGGGGTTTTCATTTTTAAGCTCTGAGATGGCAACAAGGATATTTTCTGCCTGTGGCAAGTGTACATTATACGTTCTAATGATGCGAATCCCCATGGCGGAAAGGATTTTCATATCGTCCTTTAACTCCTCAATTGTTGGTTGTACGTCCCGTGTATTTTTTCTATAACCGCCATAAGAAATAGCCAGGTAATCTGGATTACCTAAAATTTCCGCAGCTGTTATGTTAGAATTATTCATTTTTTGATGGGAGGTGTTGCATGAAGTAGCCATCAAAATGATAAACACAATAAAACCATACGTTCGAATTGTTTTCATCATTTACAAGTTGGCAGCGCCATAGTTTAAATTAGTTTAAATACATTATGCTTTCAAAGTTGATACAATTATTTTGTTAACGGTATTTGTTCGTTGAAAGATTTGTTGGGATGTTTCTTTATCTAAATATTGTCCTGAAAACAATTTAGATTCTCCTGTATTCAGCACTACTTCTATGGCTGCTTCAGTTGATTTTTTATAAATAACGGGGACTTGACAGTAGGTAAACGCCAAGTTGTCTTTATCCAAAGCCATTGAAACCGTTTGATTGGTAACATTTACATAATTGAATTGCTTAGGTTCGGCTAAAAACTCTTCCGTGTGTAGAATGGTAGGGTCAAATCCTAGAGTTCCATTTGTGACGCGAACACCTAGTTCCCCAAATCGACTCAAAATATCCTCTTTTACTTGGCCTGTCATACCAGGCTGTTGTGCGCCTTTTCCAGCAGGTGTGTGTGAATACGGATCAGTTGGGAAAGCACCGTACAACGCAGGTGATTTGTGCGCGCCAATGCCCGCATTTATTTCATAGTAGTGGTCAAACAACTTTCCAATCAAAGCCGGATCATCATTATTATCTATGGCTGCTTTGGTAATTTCATAAACGGCAAGTTGCAACTTTGAAACCATATGCCAGTAGATAGAGCCCAAGCCTTCATACCCAAAAAACGTTCCAGACCTTCCAGTAAATGATTTGTGATCAAAAACGTCTTCAAAAATTTGCTCAACATAAGCTGTTTCTTTTTCAACCAAACTTTTATACTGGCCAGGTAATGCTGCTAATGCCGCTTGCAGGCTTTTCACATTATTAAAATTACCATTGAAGTGATATTCTCCTGAAATATCTTGAGATAAGACTTCCGAATTGGCATCTGCTACAAGTTTTTGAAGCAAAGCAGAATTTGCTATTTTTTCCTCTGGAATGGTATTCTTGTGAACAAACCTTGGCAGGTCTTTGTTGGGATACAATATATAACTGTATTGATCTCTCCTAAATAAACTGCTGGCCTTTAAGCTGTCCAATACGTCTAGGCTTTCTTGAGCAGATAGGAACCCTGAACTCAATACAGCCACCTGACCTTCGAGCATTTCAGGCAAATGACTAATGCTGACGGCGTCATCAGCTTTTAATGTCATCAGATTGTACGCATGATACATACCATCGTTTCGTTTGTTGGCCTCAATTGAGTGCTCTAAAAATGAGGTTGCTGTTTTTAGGAATGAAAGCAATGTTGCTTTTGAAACCATTTCTTTTTCGCCAGAAAAGCGCTTGTCATATATGGTAATTCGGTATTGGCTTCCTGCTTCACCCAAAGCATCCATAAGCGTTTTTCTTTCGACATCACTAAAACTCCCTTTCAAGAGATTTTTATGTTGCTCAAAGGCATCGCATACTTGGCCGAACAGCACATGTAGCTCTTTAGAAATTGGCACATCCATTTCAAAAGATGTCTCAATCATGTTTTCAAAAAAGCGTAAAAAACGTCTTAAATAGTATAGCGTTACCATGGAAACCCCATTGCCTACTAAGGCATTGTTCGCATCATTCCATTCTGGGCGTTGGGTATTCATCCAGATACCCCCTTCAGGGATAAAGTTTGATATTTTTGATAAAACAGTAGCCAAAATCTTTTCGATAAAGTTGACCTTGTATATAAATACTGTTTGGTCTCTAAGTAAGGCACCATCTACACCTATTTCATCGCGTTTGAATTGAATATTTTTTTCACATTCAAAGTCAAATTCAATGGTATTTTTTGAATCTTTTAAAATGTCTTGATAGCTCTTAATGCGGTAAGGCACATTGGCATAAACAAACAAATCTTGGTTGAAATATTCTTTGAGCTTGTTTGGATAATAATCTTCGATAAACTCTAAGAACTTCAGTAAGTAAATGATTTGGTGATCTCCCCAATAGCCTATGTAAGCC